>JARDZH010000038.1 GCA_029240955.1 Pseudomonas sp.
TTCGACTGGGGACCGTTCGAGCAGCAGGTAGAGAAACAGAAACGTGCGCAGCGCGTCAGCGAAATCAGCAAGCACCCCCTGCCTGAAAAGAAAGTCGAAAAGTTGATCGTCCGCATGCTGGACAGCGTAACCGGCGAACCGCTTATGAACCGGAGCGTGCAGTTCGTGACAGACCGGGAAAGCTACCGACGCAAGACCGATGCGCTAGGCATTGCTTACCTGTCCCCTGCGCCACCGTCGGAGTCGCTTGCAACCCTGCAGCTTCAGCTAACCGGGTCGGGCTGACCACCGCGCCGTTAATCCACGCACCTAAGCCGCCCGCAAAAACGCACATTGCGGTAAGGTTGCTGTCGAACGCCACGTGAAGCATTCAACTCAAGACCGAAAGGACCTCTACCATGCTGGATTGGAAGAACCGCGCAGGCAGCGCGGGTGATCGCACCGCTGACACTTCGTCGACCAGAAGACGCGGTTACTTGGGCAATCTTTTCTACAGCCGGGCATTAGGGGCTTTGATCCTGATCTATCTGCTGGTCACGCTGGTGATCGGCTGGTACTGGAGCAAAGAGCCTGCTATGTTTCCGGTTCAGCAGAACGCGCAGGCAGCCGCCGAGCGTGAAGGCAAGCAGATCGTCATCGGCTACACCACGGTTGAAACTCTCAAAAGCGTAACTCGCACCCTCCTGGACAAGCGCGGTGGTTACCTGTCCAACGATCGCATGCCCCCGGGCCTTTGGCTGGACAACATGCCGAGTTGGGAATACGGCGTGCTGGTTCAGGTCCGTGATCTGAGCCGCGCGCTGCGCAAAGACTTCGCCCGCTCACAGTCGCAGTCGGCGGAAGACGGTGATCTGGCGCGCGCCGAGCCGTTGTTCAACTTCAACAATCGCAGCTGGGTACTGCCCTCCAGCGAGTCGCAGTATGCCGAAGGCATCAACGCTCTGAGTCGCTATCAAGCACGGCTGTCTGACCCTAACCAGCGCGGCGCTCTGTTCTATGCCCGCGCCGACAACCTCAATAACTGGCTGGGCGACGTAGGCACCCGCCTCGGTTCGCTGTCACAGCGTCTGTCGGCGAGCGTCGGCCGCGTGAAGCTCAACAGCACGCTGAAAACCGAAACCATCGAGTCGGTCAAACCGGGTGAAGTGCCGCAGGTCGACGAAGAAATCGTGGAAACGCCATGGCTGCAAGTGGACAACGTTTTCTACGAGGCTCGCGGCCAGGCCTGGGCGTTGTCGCATCTGCTGCGCGCGATCGAAGTCGACTTTGCCGATGTATTGGCCAAGAAGAATGCGACAGTGAGTGTGCGTCAGATCATTCGTGAGCTGGAAGCTTCCCAGGAAGGTCTGTGGAGCCCGATGGTTCTGAACGGCAGTGCGTTCGGCATCTTCGCCAACCACTCGCTGGTCATGGCCAACTACATCTCGCGTGCCAACGCGGCGGTGATCGACCTTCGCCAGTTGCTCTCTCAAGGCTGATGACGATTTCTTCGAACGAGGCCGCGCACCGCGCCGCCTCGGACGCTGAACGGATTGCCTGGGTAGACGAGCAGGACCACCTGCTTGGTTCGCTGCCCCGTGCTGAACTGCGCGAACGCGACCTGATCGGCCGTGCCACTTATATCTTGCTGTTCAACAGTGCGGGCGAGCTGTGCGTCCATCGGCGTACGCTCAGCAAAGCGATCTATCCAGGCTATTGGGACGTGGCAGCCGGCGGCATGGTTCAGGCCGAGGAAAGTTACGAAGCGTCTGCACAGCGTGAGCTCGCCGAGGAACTGGGTATCACCGGGGCGCAGTTGCATGCTCATGAGCGGTTCTTCTTCGATGAACCCGGCAATCGCGTCTGGTGCGCAGTGTTCAGCGCCGTTTCGGATGAACCTCTGCATTTGCAGCCTGAGGAGGTGTTGGAAGCGCGCTTTCTACCCTTGGCAGAAGTGCTGCGTCACACCCGTGAAACACCGTATTGCCCGGACTCGCTGGCGGCGTTGAAACGCTACACGGAGCACGTCGCAAAACCCCAGTAAATTGGCGCAATCAACCTCGTAGAGGGCGTCTACAAAATAGGCGAACGAAGATAAGACAAGGCGAAAGCGCTCAAAAAAGCGGCGTTTACAGAAGGTAAATGAGCATTTTGGAGCGATTTCAACGCCGTATTGTCGAGTGCAGCCATTTTGTAGACACCCTCTTAGCAATCGCGCTTTTTGTCGGTACACTGCGCGACCTTTTCAAACTGCGTCGGCCCTGCCGTTCCAGTAGCGCTGCCCCTGCCAGAGTGGGGCTTCGCGACCGCGGCTCAACGCTGAGCCAGGTCTTCTTCAGTCCTCAACAAGAGGATTTCCCGTGGCTAAAAAAGCCGCTTCCTTCGCCGCATTGGGCGGCCTGGTGTTTTCAACGGACGCAGGGCGTCATTGTCCCGAGTGTCGTGAACCTGTCGATGCGTGCACCTGCAAGCAGACCAAGATCCCCGAGGGAGACGGTATTGCGCGCGTACGTCGTGAAAGCAAAGGCCGTGGCGGCAAGACAGTCACCACCATCACCGGCGTACCGCTTGCCGAAGAGGCGCTCAAGGACCTGGCCAAAGCGCTCAAGCAGCGCTGCGGCACCGGCGGAGCACTCAAGGACGGCGTGATCGAAATTCAGGGCGATCACGTCGAGCTGCTGCTCGCGGAGCTGGTCAAGAAAGGCTTCAAGGCCAAGAAGTCCGGCGGCTGACGACACGTTGTCGGCAACGGCGAACAAAATCGTCACTTCTACTCTCTACACTGCGTCCAGCCTGATTTTTGGCTGGCGCCATATGACTTTTAAAGGGGACTTCGATGTCCGTACGACGCACACGCAAAGACGATGGCAGCCAATGGACAGTGGCCGACAGCCGCAGTGTTTATGGTATTCGCCATTGGGGTGCCGGTTATTTTGCGATCAACGAAGCGGGTCGCGTTGAAGTCCGCCCGAACGGTCCGGGCAGTTCTCCGATCGACCTGTACGAGCAGGTCGAGCAGTTGCGCAAAAGCGGTCTGTCGCTGCCGCTGCTGGTGCGCTTCCCTGACATCCTGCAGGACCGTGTACGCCAGCTGACCGGCGCTTTCGACAGCAATATCGCGCGCCTGGAGTACCAGAATCAGTACACCGCGCTGTACCCGATCAAGGTCAACCAGCAGGAAGCGGTGGTGGAAAACATCATCGCCACCCAGAACGTGTCCATCGGCCTGGAGGCCGGTTCCAAGCCGGAGCTGATGGCTGTGCTTGCGCTGGCGCCCAAAGGCGGCACCATCGTCTGCAACGGTTACAAGGACCGCGAATTCATTCGCCTGGCGCTGATGGGCCAGAAGCTGGGTCACAACGTATTCATCGTGATCGAGAAAGAATCCGAGGTCGAACTGGTCATCGAAGAAGCCGCCGAGCTCAAGGTCGCGCCACAGGTCGGCCTGCGGGTGCGCCTGTCGTCGCTGGCGTCGAGCAAATGGGCGGACACCGGTGGTGAAAAGTCCAAATTCGGCCTGTCCGCCGCGCAATTGCTGTCGGTGGTCGAGCGTTTCCGCAAAGCGGGCCTGGATCAGGGCATTCGCTTGCTGCACTTCCACATGGGTTCGCAAATCGCCAACCTGGCCGACTATCAGCACGGCTTCAAAGAAGCTATTCGCTACTACGGTGAACTGCGCAATCTCGGTCTGCCGGTCGATCACATCGATGTCGGCGGCGGCCTGGGTGTGGACTACGACGGCACGCACTCGCGCAACGCCAGCTCGATCAACTACGACATGGACGATTACGCCGGTGTCGTAGTTGGCATGCTCAAGGAATTCTGCAACGCCCAGGGCCTGCCGCATCCGCACATCTTCTCCGAAAGCGGCCGCTCGCTGACGGCGCACCACGCCATGCTGGTGGTACAGGTCACCGACGTCGAGAAGCATAACGACGAAGTACCGGAAATCTCCGACAAGGAAAGCCTGCCCGAAACCCTGCAATGGCTGGTCGACCTGCTCGGCCCGACCGACATCGAAATGGTGACCGAGACTTACTGGCGCGCAACGCACTACATGAGCGACATCGCTGCCCAGTACGCCGACGGCAAGATTTCTCTGGCGCAGAAGGCGCTCGGCGAGCAGTGCTACTTCGCGGTCTGCCGTCGCCTGCACAACTCCTTGAAGGCACGCCAGCGCTCTCATCGCCAGGTACTGGACGAACTCAACGATAAACTGGCCGACAAGTACATCTGCAACTTCTCGGTGTTCCAGAGCCTGCCGGACACCTGGGCGATCGGCCAGGTACTGCCGATTCTGCCACTGCACCGTCTGGGCGAAGAGCCTCTGCGCCGCGCTGTGCTGCAGGATCTGACCTGCGACTCGGATGGCAAGATCAAGCAGTACGTTGACGAGCAGAGCATCGAGACCAGCTTGCCCGTACATGGCCTGAATCCGGGTGAAGATTATCTCTTAGGTATCTTCCTGGTCGGCGCCTATCAGGAGATTCTCGGCGACATGCACAACCTGTTCGGTGACACCGACTCGGTGAACATCTACCAGAACCCGGACGGCAGCGTGTACCACGCCGGCATCGAGACCCACGACACCATCGAGGACATGCTGCGCTACGTGCACCTGTCGCCGGAAGAACTGATGACCCATTACCGGGACAAGGTTGCCAGCGCCAAGATCACTCCGCGCGAGCGCACCTATTACCTGGATGCCCTGCGTCTGGGTCTGACCCGGTCCTCCTACCTG
This sequence comes from Pseudomonas sp., assembly GCA_029240955.1. The sequence continues at coordinate 4,721 of JARDZH010000038.1, forward strand.
TCGTCTTGATGCTGTAACGACATATGGCCGTTCTCACATAGTGCGTGGGAACGGTCATTTCCGTTTGTAGGCAACTTCCTTTTCCGTCTTTGGCTCTCTACCCGGCGCTTCTTCTCGGCCAGAATCCCCGGCCGCATTCCCGGTAGAGAATCACCGTCATGTCCGATCCCGCCAGCGTGCCGCTCTTTCGTCTGGAGGTCACCCGGCTGCGCCGTCACTTCACTGTCCGGTGGTTGCGCGGCACCGAAGCAATCAGCCAGCTCTACAGCTTCGACCTCGAAATCATCAACGACGGTGCCGATTTCGACCCCGCGGGCCTGATGTACGAAGCCGTGTTCATACGTTTCGAGGGAGACGAAGCTGGCTTTCATGGCCAGATTCATCGGATAAGCCGCAGTCATTATCGGCCCGGGCCGGCCCGCTACCGGTTGCACGTCGGGCCGCGAATGGCATGTCTGCAGCAGCGCGATACTTCCCGGATGTTTCAGCACCTCAGCGTGCCGCAGATCGTCACCCTTGTTCTTGAAGAGCACGGCTTGCGCAGAGGCGGCTATCGCTTCGAGCTCAAGGCTGACTGCCGTAAGCGCGAACTGTGCACGCAATACAACGAGACGGATCTGGAGCTTGTCCAGCGCCTGCTGGGCGAAGAAGGACTGCATTACCACTTCTGCCACACGCGCCGGAATCACGAACTGATCATCGGCCAAGGGCTGCGCGGTTTCGGTCGCAGCCCGGATGCGCCTTGGCGCCGGACGCCGCAGCAGGCCGGAATCACTCATTTCTGCGTCAGCGGCAGCGGTCAGGACACACCTGGCAGTCGCGCGAGCGAACGGGCCGAGGGTGCCAGCAATCTGCCTTTTGTGAGAACGGGTCAGCTCCTGCCGCTGACAGGGCATCCTGTCGCCGAGTGGAATCACATGTGGCTGATTACCCGCGTCGAGCATCATGCCGCCGCGCCTGGTGATCGTACCGACGGTGGTTACACAAATCGGTTTCAGGCCATTCCGTGGGAGGTTGGTTTTTGCGCGCCCAGGCCGTTACGGGAGAGAACACCAGACCTGCGGCGTGCGTGGGTTCTGGGGCGTGACGGGGAGGAAGCCGAACGTGACCGTTTTCAGCGCGTGAAGGTGCAGTTCGACCTGAGCAGTCAGGGGCTCGGTGCGCGTTACAGCGATTGCTGGTTGCCACTGGCGCCTGGGCTGAGCCTGCCGATGCGCGCCGGTATGCCTGTAGCGGTCGGGTTCATCGGCGGCGATATGGAGCGGCCCCTGATCGTTGGCGAGCTGGGTGCCGGGACAGACACGTTGACCGCGCCGAATCCGCTGCCGGTCGAGGAGCAGGAGAACGTTCGCATGCAGATCGATTGGCGGATGCTGCTGGGCGACTCCCGCACCCTGCGCGTTGAGGGCGGGCCGACGCTCGATCTGCACAGCCATAGCGAATTGACTGTCAGCGTCGGTGCCAGCCAGATGCGGCTTGATGCGAATGGGCTGACGCTAATCAGTCCACAGGTGACCTTCGCCGGCCAGACTGCGGGCGACCCCGAAGTCGACGAGTCAGCGCGCGAACCAGCCGCCGGTTCGACTCAGACGCACGGCGACGCTGCCGAGGGTCAGCCCCCGCACGAGAGTGAACAGCAGGAAGGTCAGCCATAGCGCATGGTTACCGTGAGTGCTGGCAAAAAAGGCGACCGGCGCGATCAGCGCAACGCTCACCAGCATCGCGTTGCGCATTTCACGGGCGCGGGTCGCGCCGATGAACAGGCCGTCAAGCAGATAACTCCAGACCGCCAGCAGTGGCATCACGGCCAGATACGGCAAGAAACTGTTGGCCGTTTCCCGGACTTCCGGGATGTCTGTCTGCAGGCTGATGAACAGATGCCCGCCAGCAAGAAACAGCAGCGCAAACGCGACACTCGCCAGCAGCGACCAGCCGCCCGCAACCACCAGTGACCGACGCAAGGTCGTACGATCCCGGGCGCCGATGGCATGCCCGCAAAGCGCTTCGACTGCGTGAGCCAGCCCGTCCAGCGCGTGGGAAGTCAGCAGCAGACCGTTCAGCAGCAGCGCATTGGCTGCAACCGTCGCATCACCCAGACGTGCACCCTGCACCGTGACCAGAAACATCACCGACTGCAACGCGAGCGTGCGCAGGAAAATATCCCGATTGACCGCTATCAACGGACTCCAGTTACGCCAGAACTTCAAGGCCGCCCAAGCGATCTGCCCTGGCCATGCGCGCAACGCTTTGCCGGTCAGCGCCAGCCCCAGCAGCATGCCGGTCCACTCGGCCACGACCGACGCACGTGCAGAGCCGACGACACCCCAATCAAGTCCCAGAACGAACCAGAGATTGAGGGCGATATTCACCAGATTGGTCGTCAGCAGAATCGCCAGTGGCGCGCGAGCGTTCTGGGTTCCCAGAAACCAGCCTACCAGCGCGTAGCCGGCCAGCGCGGCAGGCAGACCAAACAGTCGGGTCTGGAAGAAATCGAGGGTCATCTGCTGCAGATCGGCAGACGGTTGCATCATGTTCAGCGCCAGACGGCTGAACGGCAGAGCGACGATAGCCAGCAATAGTGCGAGCCCGAACGCCATCAACAAGCCTTGCAAGAGGATCTGGCGCAGCGCCGCGCCATCGTTGCGTCCCGCCGCTTGTGCCGCAAAGCCGGTGGTGCCCATGCGCAGAAAGCCCATCGCCCAGGCCAGAAACGTATACAAGGTAGCGCCGACGGCTACCGCGCCCAGCTGATGCGCATGCGGCAGATGACCGATGACCGCACTGTCGACCAGAGCGACCAGCGGCACGGAAATGTTGGACAGGATCATCGGTGCTGCCAACGCCCATACGCGGCCGTGGGTAGGACGATGACGCCAATCGGTCGATAGCTTGGACATGCGGGCTCCTGACAGGACTCGCATTCTAGCCTCACACCGCGCTGAACGAAGCCACAACCCGCGCAAATATTTCCTACACCGCCGTTGCGAACGCCGTCTCAAACCCAAGGTACAATGTGCCGAAATGTTGCTATGTGTAATGGTGACTCCGTTATAGTCTCCACCTCTCAACCGCTGTCGATGAGTGCCCCATGCTTAACAAAGGATTGTTTCTGGCTTGCGCGCTGGCGCTGCTGAGTGCCTGCGATTCTTCTTCTCCTGACAAACCCGCGCCAGCCCAGGCACAGAGTGCCCAGGCCCCGGTTGCCGACGCCAAACCCAAGCCGGCGCTCGACCTCGCGGCCTTGAGTGCTCGCTACGCCGGGCGCGATCTGTCTGTCATTGACGTCTCGGAAATTCAGGTCGACGGCGCCAGCACGCTTTCAGTCAGCTTTTCCGTGCCGCTTGACCCCGAGCAGAAATTTGCAGAGAAACTGCATCTGGTCGACAGCAAGAATGGCAAGGTCGATGGCGCATGGGAGCTGTCGGACAACCTCATGGAACTGCGCCTGCGCCACCTTGAGCCCAAGCGCAAGCTCGTGCTGACCGTCGATGCCGGGCTGATAGCCGTCAACAAGGCCAAACTGGCCGCCGAATACATCAGCCGTCTGGAAACACGCGACCTGCAGCCTACCGTCGGTTTCGCCAGTCGCGGCAGTCTGCTGCCGACGCGTCTGGCCGAAGGCTTGCCGGTGATCGCGCTGAACGTCGACAAAGTGGATGTCGAGTTCTTTCGGGTCAAATCCGATTCGCTGCCCGGTTTCCTGAGCCAGTGGGAAGGCTCGTCGATTTCCAGTTATGAGTCCGAAGAGCTGCTTCCGATGGCCGATCTGGTCTACAGCGGCCGCTTCGACCTCAAACCTGCGCGCAACACCCGTGAAACCCTGCTGCTGCCGATCTCCGGCATCAAGGCGCTGCAAGAGCCCGGCGTTTACCTGGCGGTCATGCGCGCCTCCGGCACCTACAGCTATTCGCAACCGGCAACCCTGTTCACTTTGAGCGATATCGGTCTGTCGGTGCATCGCTACAGCAACCGTTTGGACGTGTTCACTCAGGCACTGGATGGCGGCAAGGCGCTGGGTAGCGTCAAGGTCGACGTCTATGACAGCGAGGGCAAGGTCGTTGCCCAGGCCGAAACCGAAAGTGACGGCCATGCCCAGCTTCCATTGCCTGCCAAAGCCGCCGTGGTGCTGGCGCACAAGGATGAACAAACCAGCATGCTGCGGCTCAACAGCTCGGCGCTGGATCTGGCAGAGTTCGATATCTCCGGCCCGCAGGCTCATCCGTTGCAGTTCTTCATTTTCGGCCCGCGCGATCTTTACCGCCCGGGTGAAACCGTGTTGCTCAACGGGCTGCTGCGCGATGCTGACGGCAATCAAGTAAAACCACAGCCGATCACTGTCGAAGTGCGCCGTCCGGATGATCAGGTCAGCCGCAAGTTCGTGTGGGAAGCGGACACCACCGGGTTCTACCAGTACCAGTTGCAACTGGCTGACGAAGCACCGACCGGCCGCTGGCAACTGGTGTTCGACCTGGGTGACGGCAAGCCGCAACTGTACGAGTTCAAGGTCGAAGACTTCCTGCC
>JARDZH010000039.1 GCA_029240955.1 Pseudomonas sp.
CATCGGCCTGATGCTGTTGCTGACGCTGGTGCTGCGCGCCGGCGCGCTGGTGTTCAATGTATTGCAGGCGCGACTGTTCGCACGATTGGCCAAGGACATCGTTTACCGGATTCGTCTGCGGCTGATCGAGCGCCTCAAAAGAATTTCCCTGGGCGAGTACGAAAGCCTGGGCAGCGGTATGGTCACCACGCATCTGGTGACCGATCTGGAAACGCTCGACAGATTCGTCGGTGAAACCCTCAGCCGTTTTCTGGTCGCCAGCCTGACCATCGCCGGAACCGCAGCGGTACTGGTCTGGATGCACTGGAAGCTGGCGCTGCTGATCATGCTGTTCAACCCCTTGGTGATCTTTGCCACGGTGAAGCTGGGCAAGCGCGTCAAACACCTGAAGAAGCTGGAGAACGACAGCACGTCGCGTTTCACCCAGGCGTTGAGCGAAACGCTGGACGCGATTCAGGAAGTGCGCGCGGGTAATCGCCAAGGCTATTTTCTGGGCCGCTTGGGCCTGCGAGCGAAGGAAGTCCGGGACTACTCGGTGAATTCCCAGTGGCGGAGCGACGCCTCCGGACGCGCCAGCGGCCTGCTGTTCCAGTTCGGTATCGATATCTTCCGCGCAGCGGCGATGCTGACAGTGCTGTTCTCGGACCTGAGTATCGGGCAGATGCTCGCCGTGTTCAGTTATCTGTGGTTCATGATGGCGCCCGTCGAAACCCTGTTGAATCTGCAATACGCCTATTACGCGGCCGGCGGTGCGCTGACGCGCATCAACGAGTTGCTGTCGCGGGACGACGAGCCGCAGTATCCCGGCACGGTTGACCCCTTTGACGGTCGCGACACGGTAGGCATCGACGTCCGCGGGCTGACGTTCGGCTACGGCGATGACCCGGTGCTGGACCAGCTCAACCTGTCCATTGCTCCGGGCGAGAAGGTTGCGATTGTCGGCGCCAGCGGTGGCGGCAAGAGCACGCTGGTGCAACTGCTGCTCGGGCTGTACACCGCGCAGACCGGCGTGATTCGTTACGGCGGTGCCAGCTTGCAGGACATTGGGCTTGAGCGTGTGCGCGAGCATGTCGCGGTCGTGCTGCAACATCCGGCGCTCTTCAACGACACGGTGCGTGCCAACCTGACGATGGGCCGCGATTGCAGCGATGAGGCCTGCTGGCGTGCGCTGTAAGTCGCTCAGCTGGAAGCGACCATTCGCGAGTTGCCGCAGGGCCTGGACAGCATCGTCGGCCGTTCCGGCGTGCGGCTTTCGGGTGGCCAGCGCCAGCGCCTGGCTATCGCGCGGATGGTCCTCGCCGATCCAAAGGTGGTCATCCTCGACGAAGCCACTTCAGCGCTCGACGCTGCGACCGAATACAACCTGCATCAGGCACTGGCGGAGTTCCTGCAAAGCCGAACCACCCTGATCATTGCGCACAGGTTGTCAGCCGTTAAGCAGGCGGATCGGGTGCTTGTCTTCGACGGCGGGCGCATTGCCGAAGACGGCGACCATCAACAGCTGATCGCCGAAGGCGGCCTTTACGCCAAACTCTATGGGCACCTGCAGCAGATTTGAGTGCCGCCGTACTGGCTTTTCGCAGTTGTTTGTATCAAATACAAGAAAATCACCCGTCATACTCGATGGTTATAGCCTAGGCTCTGCTCAGGACGATCAGTAAGGCTCTGGTGATTTGAATACATGAAGCATTCGCGGACTCTCCCGAAGCGTCGGCTTCTGGGCATCGTATGGCCTTTTGTTGCCGTCGCGCTTTTCCAGGCCCTGTTGGGATGTATCAGTTTATATACGCTCTCGGTCGTACGCAGTTACGTGGCCGGCGAGAGCCTGTGGTCGAAAGGTCAGAAGGATGCCATCCACTACCTGACTCGCTACGCGGTCGATCATGACCCGGTCGACTACCTGAAATATCAGGAGGCGATCGCCATTCCCCGCAGCGCTCACGCGGTTCGTGAGGCGCTGGACCGCGACGAGCCTTCGCTGGAGCAGGCCCGCAAGGCCATTCTGGCCGGAGGCAACCATCCCGATGACGCGTCAGGGATCATCTGGATGTATCGGTATTTCCGGGATTTCGGCTACATGGAGGACGCCCTTCGATGGTGGACGGTGGGTGACGAGTACCTGGATATGCTGGATGAACTGGCCACCGGGATGCACGCGCGGATTGCCAACGGCGGGGGCGACGCAGCCGAGATCGAAGCCTGGCGCAAGCAGATCAATGCCATCAACGAAGGTGTGACGCCCGCAGCGCGAGCGTTCAGTGGCGCACTGGGCGAAGCCTCGCGGTTCATTCTGCACCTGTTGGTCGTCATCAACCTGCTGACCGCCGTGGTGCTGATTGCACTGGCATCGCTGCGAGTCCACATGCTGGTATCTCAGCGCAGGGTCTTTGCCCATGCCTTGCGGCTGGAGCGGGAGAGAGCGCAGATCACCCTGGAGTCGATCGGCGACGGTGTCATTACCACCGACGTGGAAGGCACCATCGTTTACATGAACCCGGCGGCGGAAAGCCTGACTCACTGGAAAACCGGTCAGGCCAGCGGTCTGCCGCTCGCGGCCCTGTTCAACCTGCTGGATGAGGACGATCGCCGCGACAGTTCGGCGCTGATCGAACACATCCTCAGTGGCCGTCTTCGAGGAGGCTCGGCCAACAGCAAACTGATCCAGCGGCTGGACGGCAGCACCGTGTCAGTGAATCTGGTGGGCACGCCTATCTATTCCGATGGCGTCATCAGCGGCGCGGTGCTGGTCCTGCACGACATGACACAAGAGCGTCAGTACCTTGCCAATCTGTCCTGGCAGGCTGCTCACGACCCGCTGACCGGGCTGGTCAATCGCAGCGAATTCGAGCTGCGGCTTGAGCGGGTGCTCGACGGGGCCGTCTCCCAGGCCGGGCAGCATTGCCTGATGTTCCTCGACATCGATCAGTTCAAGCTGGTCAACGACACCAGCGGCCACGGCGCCGGCGACGAACTGCTGCGCGACTTGTGCAGGGTGCTGCCGCAGGGGCTTCGAGACGGTGACACCCTGGCGCGGCTCGGCGGCGACGAATTCGGCGTGCTGCTGGTCGATTGCCCGGCGACTCAGGCTCATGAAATTGCCGAAGGATTGCGCCAGTCGGTTCAGGATCTGCATTTCGTGTGGAAAGGCCGTCCGTTCGTGACTACTGTGAGTATCGGCCTGGTGCACCTGGGGACTACGCCGCTGACGCTCGAAGCGTCGCTGCGGGCCGCGGACATGGCGTGCTACATGGCCAAGGAGAAGGGCCGCAACAGGATTCAGGTGTATCACCCCGATGATTCCGAACTGTCGACCCGTTCGGGGGAAATGGCCTGGATCCAGCGCCTGCACGTGGCCCTGGATGAAAACCGCTTCTGTCTGTATGCGCAGGAAATTGCAGCACTGAAACAGGACGAACATGACGGAATGCGACATATCGAGGTTCTGCTGCGCCTGCGCGATGAGTCCGGGCGAATGATTGCGCCTGACAGTTTTATCCCGGCGGCAGAGCGTTACGGGCTGATGACCACGCTTGACCGATGGGTGGTCAGAAACGTCTTCAAACTTATCGGCGACTGCGTGGCCGACGGTCACGTGGAGCGGCTCGATACGTTGTGCGCGATCAACCTGTCCGGATCGAGCATCGGGGATGACGCGTTTCTGGAATACCTCAAATTGCAGTTCCGGACGTTCAATGTCGCGCCGAGCATGATCTGTTTCGAGATCACCGAAACCAGCGCCATTGCCGACCTGGACAGCGCGATACGTTTCATCGACGAACTCAAGGCGCTGGGGTGCTGGTTTTCCCTGGACGACTTCTGTTCAGGCATGTCGTCGTTCGCCTACCTCAAACACTTGCCGGTCGACTTCCTCAAGATCGACGGCAGTTTCGTCAAGGACATGCTGGACAACCCCGTAAACCGGGCCATGGTGCAAGTGATCAACAATATTGGTCACGTCATGGGGAAACGCACCATCGCGGAATTCGTCGAGACCCGACACATTGAAGCCGTATTGCAAGAGATCGGCGTCGACTTCGCGCAGGGCTATCTGATCGGCCGTCCAGAGCCGCTGACCTGCGAGATGCTCCACGCACCGCCGGCACATACGCGTGCGCTGCTGAGCAGCGCGCCAGGGACCTTAATGTAAACAACGAAAATCGGTAACACTCACGCAAGGAGCCGCACAGTGATCGACACTTTCCAGAGAACCGGTCCGCTCATGGAGGCCAGCAGTTATCCGGCCTGGGCGCAACAGCTGATCAAGGATTGCAGCGCCGCAAAGGCACGAGTAGTCGAGCACGAGCTCTATCGGAACATGCGGGACGCGAAGTTGAGTCCCAGAATCATGCGTCATTACCTGACCGGGGGCTGGCCTGTTGTAGAGCAGTTCGCCGTCTACATGGCCAAGAACCTCACCAAGACACGCTTCGGGCGTCACCCGGGCGAGGACATGGCGCGGCGCTGGCTGATGCGCAACATCCGCGTCGAACTCAATCATGCCGATTACTGGCTCAACTGGTGTGAAGCCCATGGCGTGACGCTGGAAGACCTGCAAGCCCAGCGCGTGGCGCCGGAACTGCACGCGCTCAGTCATTGGTGCTGGCAGACCAGCTCCAGCGATTCGCTGGCAGTTGCCATGGCGGCGACCAATTACGCCATTGAAGGCGCCACCGGAGAATGGTCCGCTGTGGTGTGCTCCAGTGACGTCTATGCGGCAGGCTTTCCGGAGGAAACCCGCAAGCGCGCGATGAAATGGCTGAAGATGCATGCGCAATACGACGATGCGCATCCGTGGGAAGCGCTGGAGATCATCTGCACGCTGGTGGGCAACAATCCAAGCGTCGCGCTGCAGCATGAACTGCGTCAGGCGATCACCAAGAGTTACGATTTCATGTATCTGTTTCTGGAGCGCTGCATGCAGCTGGAGCCGCAGGCCGAGGGTGAGAAGATCAGGCCGGCACGCGAGCGGGTGGCGGAGCAGGCGCAGGCCTGACGGCGTGTTTCAGCAGGCCAGCGCCAGCCGGTTGCGGCCTTCGCGCTTGGCCACATAGAGCGCGTCGTCCGCTCGGCGTACCAGGCTGTCGGCGGTCTCCGCCGACAGCAGGGTCGCGCAGCCCAGGCTGATCGAAACCTTCAGAGACGGCGCCAGGTGCGCAAACGCCAGACCCAGCACTGCCGAGCGCAAGCGCTCGCCTATCTGTACGGCGGCTTCGCCATCGGTGTCGGTCAGCAGTACCAGAAACTCTTCTCCGCCGTAGCGAAACACCCGATCGATGTTGCGGATCTGGCCTTTGAGGGCTTGAGCAATGGTCCGCAGCACTTCGTCGCCGGTGTAATGGCCGTAATCGTCATTGACGTGCTTGAAGTGGTCCACGTCGAGCATCAGCACCGAAAGCGGTTGCTTGTTGCGGCGGCACACTTCGATTTCACGCGCCAGACTCTGCTCCATGGCGATCCGGTTACCGGTGCCGGTGAGCGGGTCACGCATCGCGCTCTGGGTCGCAACCCGATAGAGCAGGGCATTGCGCAGCGGATACAGCAGGCACGACAGCAGGGATTCAAGCTTGGTCAGTTCCACGGCATCGAAGGAGGTCAGGCGCTTGAACTCAAGCTCGCCGAGGCTTTCGCCTTCATGGCGCAGCTGAAAACTGACGCTTTGCGGTGCGCTGCCTCCCAGGTGCAGCAGCAGGTCACTGTCGACATGACGAAACACCAGCCCGTCGAGTGGCAGGAGTCGACGGACACCCTGAAAGAACATCTCCAGAATGCGATCGGTTTCCAGGCTGGTCTGCAGTTGCAGGCCCAGCTGCAAAATCAACTGCGGCAGATCCACAGGCGGCAGCACCACGTTGGGCCGGGCGTGAAAACCCAGGCGCTGCAACTTGGCGGCGTCGAAATCTATAGCCTGTACATCGGACGGACAACTCATCACTTCGCTCCTCAGCAGTTCCAGTGCTGACTCGGCAAAGTTAGAGGGGGGGACCGCCATTCGGTTCATTTATGGGCGGATATAAAATGGGAAGCGGCGACAGATGGCAGTTTGAAAAAGCTCGGCAAGGGCTCTACCTCGCGCCTTGCGGGCGAGGCAGAGAATAGCGGGTCAATTACTGCGCGTTGAACGCCTGACCGTTGACGCCACGGCTGTCCGGGCCCATCAGGTACAGGTAGACCGGCATGATGTCCTCTGGAGTCGGGTTATCCAGCGGGTTTTCAGCCGGGTACGCCTGAGCCCGCATGGTGGTGCGAGTGCCGCCAGGGTTGATGCTGTTGGAGCGTACCGGAGACACTTCATCCAGCTCGTCGGCCAGGGTCTGCATCAGCCCTTCGGTAGCGAACTTGGACACCCCGTAAGCGCCCCAATAAGCGCGGCCCTTGCGCCCGACGCTGCTGGAGGTGAATACCACGGAAGCGTCCTGCGACAGCTTCAGCAACGGCAGCAGTGTCTGAGTGAGCATGAACATCGCGTTCACGTTGACGTGCATCACGCGCATGAAGTTCTCGCCGCTCAACTGATCCAGTGGAGTGCGTGGGCCGATGATCGATGCGTTGTGCAGCAGCCCGTCGAGCCGCCCGAACTCGTTCTCGATCATGGCCGCCAGTTCGTCGTACTGGTGAGGCAGGGCCGTTTCCAGATTGAACGGAATCACCGCAGGTTTTGGGTGGCCTGCGGCTTCGATCTCGTCGTAGACCTCTGTGAGGTTTGCTACGGTCCTGCCCAGAAGGAGCACAGTCGCGCCATGCGCGGCGTAGGTTTTCGCCGCGGCGGCACCGATGCCGCGACCGGCGCCGGTGACCAGAATGATCCGGCCATCGAGCAGGCCGGGGCGAGCGGTGTAATCAAACATCAGTGACCTCGATCTTCAGAAAACTCAGCAACTGCACAGCGCGTTATCCAGCACTTTGCGCAGCTCCAGCGGATGATCCACCACGACGTCGGCTCCCCAGTGGTCGGGATTGTCGTTGGGGTGAATGTAGCCGTAACGCACCGCAGCGGTTTTGGTGCCTGCATCTCGTCCCGACTCGATATCGCGCAGGTCGTCGCCCACGAACAGCACGCTGGCCGGGTCCAGATCCAGTTTGCTGCACGCCAGGATCAGAGGCTCAGGATCGGGCTTGCTGCGCGTGACGTGATCAGGGCAGATCAGCAATGCCGAACGCTCGGCCAGACCCAGCTGCTGCATGATCGGTTCGGCGAAACGCACCGGTTTGTTGGTGACCACGCCCCAGATCAGGCCGGCCTTTTCGATGTCGGCCAGTAGCGTTTCCATGCCGTCGAACAAGCGACTGTGGACTGCGCAGCCCTGTTGATAGCGCTCCAGGAACTCCAGGCGCAGGGCTTCGAATTCCGGCTCGTTCGGTGACATGGCGAAGGTCGCTGCGACCATGGCCTTGGCGCCGCCGGAGATTTCGTCGCGAATCAGCTTGTCGTCAACCGGCGGGAAGCCGCGATCGGCCAGCATGGCCTGAGCGATGGCGATGAAGTCCGGCGCGGTGTCGAGCAGCGTGCCGTCCATGTCGAATAAAACCGCTCTCAAGCGCATCGGTCATTCCTCCCGCAGCGTCTGGACCATGTAATTGACGTCGACATCCGAGGCCAGCTTGTAATGCTTGGTCAGCGGGTTGTAGGTCAGGCCGATGATGTCCTTGACCTGCAGCCCGGCTTCGCGGCTCCACGCGCCCAGCTCGGACGGACGAATGAATTTCTTGAAGTCATGGGTGCCGCGCGGCAACAGCCCGAGGATGTATTCAGCGCCGACGATGGCGAACATGTAAGCCTTGGGGTTGCGGTTGATGGTGGAGAAGAACACCTGGCCGCCCGGCTTGACCATGCGGTAGCAGGCGCGGATCACCGAAGACGGGTCGGGCACGTGTTCGAGCATCTCAAGGCACGTCACCACGTCGAACTGGCCGGGCATTTCCTCAGCCATGTCTTCAGCGGTGATCTGGCGGTATTCGACGCTGACGCCCGACTCAAGCTGGTGCAGCTGCGCCACGGCCAGCGGGGCTTCGCCCATGTCGATGCCGGTGACGGTCGCGCCGCGCAGCGCCATGGCCTCGCTGAGAATGCCTCCGCCACAGCCGACGTCCAGCACCTTCTTGCCGGCGAGGTTGACGCGTTCGTCGATCCAGTTCACACGCAGCGGGTTGATTTCGTGCAGCGGCTTGAACTCGCTCTCACGATCCCACCAGCGGTGAGCCAGTGCCTCGAATTTGGCGATTTCTGCGCGGTCGACGTTGCTCATGGGTTGTCCTCTTAACTCAAAATTCGATGTGGCCGGCCTGGCTATCGACAAGCCAGGTCCGCAAGTATTCGGTTTAGTGTGCGTCGCGGGTCTTGTCGGCGATCTTGCGCCCCCAGTCGGCCGCAGTGTCACGCAGCGCCTGCTCGTCCATACGGGTCAGGCGGCGGTTGTCGAGCAGCTGTTTGCCGGCCACCCAGACGTGGCTTGCGCATTCCCGGCCGGTGGCATAAACCAGCTGCGATACCGGGTCGTAAACAGGTTGCTGGGCCAGCCCGGAGAGGTCGAACGCGACCATGTCCGCAGCCTTGCCGATTTCCAGCGAGCCGACGCAGGCCTGAATGCCCAGCGCACGCGCGCCGTTGAGCGTCGCCATGCGCAAGGCGCGGTGCGCGTCCAGGGCGGCGGCAGAACCGGCGACGGCTTTGGCAAGCAAGGCGGCGGTGCGGGTTTCACCGAGCAGGTCCAGATCGTTGTTGCTGGCGGCGCCGTCGGTGCCGACCGCGACGTTCACGCCCGACTGCCACAGCCGCTCGACCGGACAGAAGCCGCTCGCCAGCTTCATGTTGGATTCAGGGCAGTGGATGACGCTGGAGTTGCTTTCTACCAGCAGAGCGAGGTCTTCATCGCTGATCTGGGTCATGTGCACCGCCTGGAAGCGCGGGCCGAGCAGGCCGAGGCGATCAAGCCGAGCCATCGGCCGCTCCCTGCGAGTCTCCAGCGATTGCTGGACCTCGACGGCAGTCTCGTGCACGTGCATCTGGATCATGGCGTCCAGTTCGTCGGCGATGACCCGGACGCGTTCGAGGTTTTCGTCACTGACCGTATAAGGTGCGTGCGGGCCGAAGGCCACAGTGATGCGCGGGTGATGAGCCAGGTCGTTGAACAGCTCGACGCCGTTGTGCAGCGCTTCATCGGTGTTGCGCGCACCGGGGATGGCGAAGTCCAGAACC
>JARDZH010000040.1 GCA_029240955.1 Pseudomonas sp.
TCCTGATGTACTCGCATCGGCGGCCTGCATGGACAAGGATGTGACCAAGCGTCTGCTGAGCGATGCCGGTATCGCAGTGGCGCCTTCCGTGGTGCTGAACCGCGGTCAGACCGCTGAATTCTCCGCGCTTTCGCAGCGACTGGGCGTGCCGATGTTTGTCAAACCGGCCAGCCAGGGCTCGTCGGTCGGTGTCAGCAAGGTGACTGATGAGCAGGGGTTGAGCGCAGCATTGGCGCTGGCGTTCGAATACGACCATAAGGTGCTGATCGAGCAGGGCATCGTGGGTCGAGAAGTCGAGTGCGCGGTACTAGGCAATCGTGAGCCACAAGTCAGCGTCTGCGGCGAAGTGGTCGCGAACGACGAGTTCTACGCCTACGACACCAAATACCTGAACGACGGGCAGGCGCGTATTGCCATCCCTGCCGAGCTGGCCGCCGATCTTGCCGACGAGGTGCGCGACGTCGCGCTCAAAGCGTATCGCGTGTTGGGTTGTGCGGGTTTGTCCAGGGTTGATTTCTTCGTCACCGACGCGCGTGAAATCATCATCAACGAGGTCAACACTATCCCGGGCTTTACCTCGATCAGCATGTACCCCAAGCTGTGGCAGGCCAGCGGGTTGTCCTACCCGGACCTCATTGATCGCCTGATCAACCTGGCGCTGGAACGCGCGGACGAATCGCGCCTGCTGAAAACGGAGATCTTTGCATGAATGTGATCCACATCGCTGCAGCCCTGCTCATTGGTCCGGATGGTCGCACGCTGCTCGTACGCAAGCGCGGTACTGAAGCGTTCATGCAACCGGGCGGCAAGATCGAGCCGGGCGAACCTGCGGAGCAAGCGCTGGTTCGTGAGTTGCGCGAAGAGTTGGGTCTGGCAGTCGACCCCGCGCAAGCCGCATTTCTTGGCGAGTTCAGCGCTCCGGCGGTTCACGAGCCTGAGTATGAAGTGATCTGCCAGCTGTTTCAGATCCACACGGCTGAGACGGTTGAGCCGGCAGCGGAAATCGAGGAAGCGGTCTGGGTCGGTGCCGACACTCATCCAGACCTGAATCTGGCTCCGCTGACACGCGACGTCATCCTGCCGCTGTACCGCCAACGGCTGGCCGAAACCGTCTGACAGCCTTCGGCTGCAGGAGCGCGCTTGGCCGCGATGCAGGCGACGCGGTGGATCAGGTAAAAAGCGTGACGCCAGTCGCGGGCAAGCGCGCTCTTACACGAATCTGTGGCGTTTGTAGGAGCGGCTTGAGCCGCGAAAGAGCCGTTACGTTAGTAAAAATTCACCCCGTCACCGAACCGCGCTCACCCCATCCAGCGTCGAGAACGATGTGTCCTTGGCCGTCAGCAGAAAATCGCGCATGTAAGGCGCATCGAGCATGTCAGCGCGAATGGCGGCGTACAAGGTCGCGAATAGCCCCTTCTCCCCAAGTCGCTTGCCCCGCACGTAACCGCGTGAGCTGTACTCATGCAGCGCCCAATGCGGCATGCCGCAAACGCCGCGACCGCTGGCCACCAGTTGCATCATCATCACGGTCAGTTCGGAAGTGCGGATCTGCGCAGGTTCGACATCGGCGGGTTCGAGAAAACGGGTAAAGATGTCCAGCCTGTCCCGCTCTACGGGATAGGTGATCAGGGTTTCGCTCAGCAGATCTTCCGGCACGATGTACGGCCGGTTTGCCAGGGCATGCTGATTCGCCACCGCAAGCATCGCTTCATAAGTGAATAGCGGCACATAAGTGATACCCGGCAGCTCCAGCGGGTCGGACGTCACCACCAGATCCAGATCGCCGCGCGCCAGCGCCGGCAGCGGGGCGAATGAAAATCCCGAAGACAGGTCCAGTTCCACTTCCGGCCAGGCATCGCGAAACTGGTCGATGGTCGGCATCAGCCACTGAAAGCAACTGTGGCACTCGATCGCCATGTGCAAACGTCCTGCTGTGCCGCCTGCCAGCCGTGCGATATCGCGCTCGGCACTGCGCAGCTGCGGCAACAATGAATCTGCCAGTTGTAGAAGACGCAGCCCCGCGCTGGTGAAACGCACCGGCTTGGTCTTGCGCACAAACAGCGGCATGCCCATGCGCTCCTCCAGTTCTTTGAACTGGTGCGACAATGCCGACTGGGTCAGATGCAGGCGTTCGGCGGCTTCCACCAGCGAATCGGCCTCGCGCAACGCGTGCAGGGTTTTGAGGTGGCGTATTTCCAGCAACCTGAAGCTCCATGAATAAAATTTGAGATCAACACGAAAACAATGAGTTTGTCTCACACGGTGGTCAGTGTCGACAATGGCGCCCTATTTTATGGAGAGCGCGACATGGGCCACACCCACACCCCTGAATTCCTGCCTATCGGTGCTGGCCATGACTCCAACGTCGTGATGGACGCTCATCGGCCTGACGATCTGAACCCGCCAGAGCAGTGTTCTGTCACCGCTGACCTACCGCAATTTGTTGAGGGACAACGTTTCCGCTTGAGCTGGAAACGGCTGCTGAACGAAGTCGACCAAGCCCGCGCACAGGGTTTGGAGATCAAGCCGGCGCTGATCGGTCCGATGTCTTATTTGTGGCTCGGACACGCCAACGACGACAGTTTCGACAAACTGGATCTGCTCGAGCGTCTCTTGCCGGAGTACGGGGAAATCTTCGGGCGTCTGGCGGCACGAGGCGTCGAGTGGATTCAGATTGATGAGCCGATTCTGAGCGTTGTCCTGCCGCAGGCCTGGAAGGCGGGCTTCGAACGCGCGTATCACATCCTGCAGTATTCGCCGCTCAAGAAACTGGTCGCAACCGGCGACGGCGACGTCCGGGACAATCTGGGGCTGGCGGCTTCTTTGCCGGTCGCCGGGCTGCACGTCAATCTGGTTCAAGAGCCTGAGCAATTGCCGAGTGTGCTGGACCGTTTGCCGACCTACAAAATCTTGTCTCTGGGTCTCGAAGACCCTAAGCGCTGGCACTGCGAATCGAGCGCTGCGCCTGATACTTTCGGGCTGGCTCAGGAGCGTTTTGGCAACAATCTCTGGCTTTCTGGCTCAGGTAACCTCTCTTCGAGTACTCAAGCCATCTGACCGCTGATCCTGCTTCATCAAACTGTCACGTAACTGTGGCAGCGCGCTCTGAAAAACATCATCAGACTTGTCGCTTACTGGGGATCTGTTTTTTGGTGTTTTTCGATGCGGGTTTTAATGTTCCTGGCCACGCTCCTGTGCGGCTTGCCGTCTTTTGCGGCCTCTCGATGCGATGTCGACGTTCCTGTTCAAACAGCCGAGCTCAGAGATGTACGGATTGCCTTTCAGAGTATCGGCGATGCGGCTGACCCTGCGCTGCTGTTGGTCATGGGCCTTGGCGGGCAGTTGATCCACTGGCCTGACGAAGTGGTCGTTGCGCTCTGCCAGCAGGGTTACCGGGTCGTGCGCTACGACAACCGCGACGTCGGTCTGTCGAGCTGGGTTCAGCCACCGGCCGAGGCCAACCTGACTTACGAAGTGCTGCGCTACAAACTCGGTTTGCCAGTGTCCGCGCCTTATTCATTGACCGACATGGCCGATGATGCGCTCGGCCTGATGGACGCGTTGCAGGTTCGTCAGTTTCACGTCCTGGGTGCGAGCATGGGCGGCATGATCGCGCAGCACCTGGCCGACATCGCGCCACAACGGGTGGAGAGCCTGACGCTGATCATGACCAGTTCCGGCGCTCAGGGCCTGCCGATGCCCAGCGCTGCGTTGATGCAACTGCTGGCGCGGCGCGGCGCACCGACTCGTGAGCTGGCGCTGGAGCAGCAGGCCGACTTGCTGGCCGCGTTGGGCAGCCCGCAGGTCAAGGATGATCGCGAGCAGTTGCTGCATCAGGCCGCGCTGTCGTACGACCGCGCATTCAATCCCGAAGGCGTGAAGCGCCAGATTCTTGCGATCCTTGCAGAGCCCAGTCGCGTTGAATTGCTCAATCGCCTGCGGCTTCCAGTGCTCGTGGTGCACGGTACGGCCGACCCATTGTTGCCGGTGATGCACGGCGTACATGTCGCCGCCCATGTGCGTGGCAGCCAGCTCAAGCTGATTCCGGGCCTGGCGCATCGATTTCAGGACGCTTTCAAGGCGCCGTTGCTTGGCGCGGTTTTGCCGTATCTGAAAGCGCAGCACGAAGACGGCCGACACGTCGCGCAGTTGTAAGCCGCGGTCAGCGGTGTATGGTGGGGTCTTTGCCAGCCGAGCGAGGACGCCATGTCTACCCCGTTGAAGATCGACTTTGTTTCCGATGTGTCCTGCCCCTGGTGCGTGGTCGGCTTGCGTGCGCTGGACGAAGCGCTTGCCACTCTCGGCGATGAAGTCAGCGCGCAGATTCACATCCAGCCCTTTGAACTGAACCCGAACATGCCGGCCGAAGGGCAGGACATCATCGAACACATCGCGCAAAAGTACGGTTCCAGCCCGGAGCAGATCGAGGCCAATCAGCAGAACATTCGCGCGCGGGGCGCCGAATCAGGTTTCAAATTCGCCAGTGGCGAGCGGCGTATCTACAACACGTTCGACGCGCACCGTCTGTTGCATTGGGCGGGGCTGGAAGGGCGCCAGCATGCTTTGAAGCACGCGTTGCTCAAGGCTTATTTCTCGGACCTCAAAGATCCTTCCGATCACAGAACTCTGGCGGATACGGCGCAAAGTGTCGGTCTGGACAGAATGCGCGCGCAGGAGATTCTCGGCTCGAATGAATTCGCTGCCGAGGTCCGCGAGGCAGAGCAGCTGTGGGTGTCCCGCGGCGTCAGCTCGGTCCCAACCGTCGTGTTCAACGATCAATACGCCGTGTCGGGCGGTCAGCCGGCAGATGTGTTTGTCGGGGCAATTCGGCAGGTTATCGCCGAAGCAGGGTGACGGTATCGTGCGGCGTCGTGCCTGGACGACCGCATCGCCAGCAAGCTGGCTCCTACGGAACAGATAGGCGTCGTATCTGTAGGAGCCAGCTTGCTGGCGATGCATCAAACCCGGTGGTCAGGCGTGGACGCGCATCCATACGGTCACCAGCAACGTAGCCACCACCAGCCACGCCACGGCCGCCAGTGCCAATGAGACTTCCAGCCGCAAGCGGTCGACCAGCAGGTACAAGGTCGCCAGATAGACAAAGTACGGAATGATCGACCACATGCCGAACAGGATGGTGGCTTTCAGGTCCTCCACCGAGCGGCCTTTGCCGATGATGTAGTGGGCGATCAGCGCAAAGGTCGGAAACAGTGGCACCAGCCCGGCGATGTAGTAGTTTCTGGTCTTGGCCAGCGCTGCGATGATTACCACGATCGCACCGCCCAACACGGCTTTGAGTACTAAGTCCACGCGACACTCCCCGTCAAGATAACCAACGCTTAAAGCCCGTACTTCTTGACCTTGTCGAACAAGGTCGTCTTGGCCATGCCCAGTTCCTGGCTGGCCTGACTCAGGTTTCCGCCACTGCGTTGCAAGGCTTCCCCGAGCAGATTCTTCTCGAACGCTTCGACAGCCTCGGCGAATCCCAGGCTCTGGTTCTCCGGGCTGCCCCCCGATTGCTTGAACGCCGGCAAGCCCAAGGCGTAGCGTTCCGCCACGTTGCGCAACTCGCGGACGTTGCCCGGCCAGTCATGGCTCATCAGGCTCGACTGCGTCTGTCGGTCGAGCACCGGCGGTTCGCGGTCGAAGCGCAGCGACGACAGCTGCAAAAAGTGCTCGAACAACTGCAGGATGTCTTCACGCCGCTCGCGCAATGGCGGCAGCTCAAGCGTCACCACGTTGAGGCGGTAATACAGGTCGCTGCGGAACTGGTTGACCTTGCTCAGTTCGTTGAGATCGGACTTGGTGGCCGCGATGACCCGGCAGTCGACCTCGACGCTCTGATTGGAACCAAGCCGCTCCAGGGTGCGTTCCTGCAACACGCGCAGCAGTTTGATCTGCAGATTGATCGGCATGCTCTCCACTTCATCGAGAAACAGCGTGCCGTTGTGGGCGTGTTCGATCTTGCCAATCCGCCGTTTGCCCGCGCCGGTAAAAGCGTTGGCCTCGTGGCCGAAGATTTCCGATTCGAACAGGCTTTCCGCCAATCCGCCGCAGTTGAGCGCCACGAACTGGCTGTTGTTGCGGCGGCTGAAATCGTGCAGGCAGCGCGCAACCAGCTCTTTGCCGGTGCCGGTTTCGCCCTCGATCAACACATTGGCAGAGGTGTCGGCCACATTGGCGATCAGGGCGCGCAGGTTCTGCATGGCGGGCGAGCGACCGATGATTTTGCCTTCCAGCGAGTCACGCTCGGCGAGCTGTTTGCGCAGCGCCCAGACTTCCCGCGCCAGCCCGCGTTGTTCAAGCGCGCGGCGGGTGACATCCACCAGCTTCTCCGGCGAAAAAGGTTTTTCCATGAAGTCATAAGCGCCATCGCGCATGGCGTTGACGGCCATGGAAATATCGCCATGGCCGGTAATCAGCACCACCGGTAAGCTCTTGTCCCGGGCCTTGAGACGGCTCAACAATTCCAGCCCGTCGATGCCGGGCAGGCGAATGTCGCTGATCACGATGCCGGCGAAGTTGTCACCCACCCGCTTGAGTGCTTCTTCGGCGCTGCCAACGCCTTCGCTGACGATGTCTTCCAGCGCCAGCGCCTGTTGGCAGCCAAGCAGCACGTGGGGATCGTCCTCGACGATCAGCACGGTCAGGTCACTGTTGATGCTCATGGATAACGCCTCATGTCGGCTTGGCCTGGCCGGGTTGGGAAGGGGAGCTGTCAATGAAAGGCAGACACAGCACGAATACGCTGCCGCCCTGATCCGGATGCTCCGCGCTGAGGCTGCCGCCAGCCGCAGCTGCAAGGCTGGCCGACAGCGTCAGGCCCAGCCCCAGGCCCTGTTCGCCAGGCTTGGTCGTGAAGAACGGTTCGAACAGCTGCTTGCGCGCCTCGCTGTCGATGCCGTGGCCATTGTCGCGCACCAGCAGTCGATAGCGGCCGTCGACGATGGAGCCTTCAAGGCTCAGATGGGGCAACGGCTGCGCGGACATGGCGTCCAGCGCATTGCCGATCAGGTTGACCAGAATCTGCTCCAGGCGGGTCTGGTCAATGCCCAGTGTGGCGTCGGAAAACGCCTGACGCAACGTGACCGAAGACTGCTCAAGGCGTACGGCGAGCAACTGCAACGCCGCGTCGACCGCCTTGCTCAGTTGCGCCTGACCCTGATCGTTGCCCCGTCGCGCAAACGCACGCAGGCTTGCCGTGATGCGGCCCATTCGATCGACCAGATCGTTGATGGTACGCAAGTTGGTGCTGGCCACGTCCAGTGCGCCGCGCTCGATGAAACGCACCGTGTTGCCGGACAGCGTGCGCAACGCGGCCAGCGGCTGGTTCAGCTCGTGGGCAATGCTGGTCGACATCTGGCCGATCGCGGCCAATTTGCCGGCCTGGATCAATTCATCCTGGGCCTTGCGCAGCGTGTCTTCAGCCTGACGGCGCTCGCGGATCTGCGCTTTGAGCCGCTCGTTGCTCGCGCGCAAGTGCTCGGTGCGTTCGGCGATCTTGCGTTCCAGTTCGTCGTTGGCTGCCTGCAATGCTTCCCGCGCAGCAAGGCGAGTGGAGATCACTTTGCGCCGCTCGTTCCACGCAATCAGCAGAAACGCCACCAGTGCGCAGGCAACGGCAACCAGCATGCCTTGGCTTGCGGCTTCGCGGCGCAGGTCTTCAAGCGGGGTGAGCAAGGTCAGATGCCACGGCGTGTCGCTCAGTTGCCGGGTCTGGGCCAGGTAGCTGACCTGCGTGTGTTCGAGGTCGACGCTGACGTTGGCCGGAAAGGTCAGTTTCTCTACGCCCTCGGCAAGCGTTTCCCGCTCCAGCGGCACCAGCTCGTTGAGCGGCCACCAGTAATACTGGAGGCTGCGCGCCAGTCGTTCCTTGATTTCAGCAGTCAGCGGCCGAACTGATTTAAGGCGTCGCGCCGGGTCGCTGGACAGAATGATGATGCCATTCTCGTCGCTGACGAATGCTTCCAGTCGCGCCCGTTGCCAGCGCTCTTCAAGCGCTTCCAGACGAACCTTGATGACCGCAACGCCGATGATCCGGCCTTTGTCTTCCAGGCCATGAGCCAGGTAGTAACCGGATTCCCCGGTGGTGGTCCCGATCCCGTAGAAACGGCCGGGCATTCCGCGCACTGCATCCTGGAAGTAGGCACGGAAAGACAGGTCTTCGCCCTGATAGCTGTCGGCATCACGCCAGTTGCTGGTCGCCAGAACCCGGCCTGTGGTGTCGAGCACATAAATGGCGCGGCTGCGGCTGCGGCGATTGAGGCCTTCCAGGTAACTGTTGACCTTGCGTTGCAGGTCGGGGGAGGGGGAGTTCAGCAGCTGGGAAACGCTGGATTCGAGTTCCAGCACGCTGGGCAGATAGGTGTACTTGTTGATCTCACTTTCGACCGTCCGCGCATGCAGCTCCAGCTGGCGTTCGCCGTTCTCGCCAAGTCCCTTGATGCCGTTGCGCTCGCTGACCAGATACGCGGCATAGCCCAGCCCGATCATCAGCAACAGGATCAGCGGCGGCACAAACAGTTGGCGTATCAGGCGAGGTTTCACGGCAAGTGATGGCGGCGCGGCACGATAGAGAGAGGGGTCGCATTTCATCACAGTCGTCCTTAGCCGAACAGCCACCCGCTTCCTGCGGGCGGCCGAGGAAATGTATCTGCGCATCGGTGATGCTGCGTTGAAGACAGGCTCAGAATGCTCATTTACAACCGGTAAAGTCGAACGCGACTCCGACCGTTTCTTCGCCTGTCTTCGCCTTGCCTGACCTTCGCTCGATACATTTCACAAACACTTAGTGCTGTAGGATCTTCGCGAGGAACTGCTGAGCGCGTTCGGAGCGGGCGGTTACGTCGCCGAAGAACTCTTCCTTTTCGCAGTCTTCAACGATATGGCCCTGGTCCATGAAGATGACCCGGTTCGCCACTTTGCGGGCGAAGCCCATTTCGTGGGTCACGCACATCATGGTCATGCCTTCGTGAGCGAGCTGCACCATGACGTCGAGCACTTCGTTGACCATCTCCGGGTCGAGCGCGGAGGTCGGTTCGTCGAACAGCATCACGACCGGATCCATCGCCAGGGCGCGGGCAATCGCCACACGCTGCTGC
>JARDZH010000041.1 GCA_029240955.1 Pseudomonas sp.
TGCCGGACACGCCATGCACTACTCCAGTCTGGGCTATACCGCTGCAGAGATTGCGCAAGTGCTCGGGTTGAGCGTGCGCCAGGTATGGGATATCGGCAAAGCCTACCGCTTTGAATTTCGCCAGAACCGCGAAAAAGAGCAGCGTTGAGAAGGTCAGGCAACCTGTTCTCGAAAAGCTGGCGCCACGAAGTCGCTCATGGGCTCAAGCCTGCTATCGCTCTCTGCCTGGACAGATGGATGCCCTGAAGCGGCCACTTACTTCAAGTTGAAGAGAGATCTTTATGAACTGTCTGATGCGTGTCATGAATCCTACCACTGTGATCGCAATTTTTGCCGGGTTGTCGGAAGCGTCTGCTACGACTGTAGTGCCCTACCTCGACGGTGAAACGCGGCAACTCTATATATGGTTTCTGATCGTGTTCCCGTCCGCACTCGTGTTCATGTTTTTCCTGACGCTTAATTTCAACAATAAGGCGCTCTATCCCCCAGGAGGGCCTTGCACTTGCAACTACTTAGTCGCTGCACAGTTCCGGCTCGTGGGCGATCTAGAGGGTCAGGTTACTATTGAACACATTCACAAAGATGCGCCGCAACGTGCATCGCCCTCAGAATCAGGAGTGAAGTAAAAATCAGCAAACTTTGTAGGAAGTCTCGACTAGATGCCTTGATTCGTTCGTGTGAGCGGCGCGAATAAGGAAGCGGCAACTAAAACCCGGACAAATCCTGGAGCCGGCCAGGAGCGACGCCAACCCGGCACAATGACGCGCGAGCCGGGCTCATAGAAAACCGGACTAGCATGAATAAACGCGCGCCTATCAAAAAGAGATTGCCTTAGGATCGCAACACATACCGACAGGCTACAAGCCATCAAATATCGCTGATCAATCAATGGAAAGATTATGTCGAAATTAAAGGAATACCGCGAACTTGAACGTGTGTTAATGGCGAACCAGGAAAAGCTGAAAATTCTGGAAGCTAACGACCAGCTCACCAGATACCTGGAATTCGAGAGGAAGCTGACAGCACTCATGAAGCGCTACAGCATGGGAATTTCCGACTTGGTGGATTTCCTGAACGTACCTCTTAAACACGCAGGCTTGAGCGTGCAGGAACGGGGCGGAACTTACCGGAAGATCCGCAGGAAAGCGCGCAAGAGTCCAGAGACGAAACCCTGAGCCGCAGATGCGCAGCGGCTCAGGGTTCGAGAGTTCGGATGCAGCCCGGCGGGCTGCATCCTCACGCGACGGGCCGTGTCAGAAGAACTTGCGGCCTTTGTTTGCGGCGATGCGCATGCGCAGTGCGTTCAGCTTGATGAAGCCCGCTGCGTCCGCCTGGTTGTAGGCGCCGCCGTCCTCTTCGAAGGTGGCGATGTTGGCGTCGAACAGCGACTCTTCCGATTTGCGACCGGTGACGATCACGTTGCCCTTGTACAGCTTCAGGCGCACCACGCCGTTCACGTGCACTTGAGACGCGTCGATCATCTGTTGCAGCATCAGACGCTCCGGGCTCCACCAGTAGCCGGTGTAGATCAGGCTCGCATACTTGGCCATCAGCTCATCCTTGAGGTGAGCGACTTCGCGGTCCAGCGTGATCGATTCGATGGCGCGGTGAGCACGCAGCATGATGGTGCCGCCAGGGGTTTCGTAGCAGCCGCGGGACTTCATGCCGACGTAACGGTTTTCCACGATATCCAGACGGCCGATGCCGTTTTCGCCGCCGATACGGTTGAGGGTGGCCAGCACGGTGGCAGGTGTCATTTCGACGCCGTCCAGCGCGACGATGTCGCCGTTACGGTAGGTCAGCTCAAGGTACGTCGGAACGTTCGGTGCGTCTTCCGGCGACTTGGTCCAGCGCCACATGTCTTCTTCGTGCTCGGTCCAGGTGTCTTCCAGCACGCCGCCTTCATAGGAGATGTGCAGCAGGTTGGCATCCATTGAGTACGGGGATTTCTTCTTGCCGTGACGCTCGATAGGGATGGCGTGCTTTTCGGCGTAGTCCATCAGCTTTTCACGCGACAGCAGATCCCATTCACGCCACGGAGCGATGACCTTCACGCCCGGCTTGAGTGCGTAGGCACCGAGTTCGAAACGGACCTGGTCGTTACCTTTGCCGGTAGCGCCGTGGGAAATGGCGTCAGCGCCCGTTTCGTTGGCGATTTCGATCAGACGCTTGGCGATCAGCGGACGAGCGATGGAGGTGCCCAGAAGGTATTCGCCTTCATAGACGGTGTTGGCGCGGAACATCGGGAAGACGAAGTCGCGAACGAACTCTTCGCGCAGGTCATCGATGTAGATTTCCTTGACGCCCATGGCCTGTGCCTTGGCGCGTGCCGGCTCGACCTCTTCGCCCTGACCCAGGTCAGCGGTAAAGGTCACTACCTCGCAGTTATACGTATCTTGCAGCCACTTGAGGATTACCGAAGTATCCAGGCCACCGGAATACGCTAGAACTACCTTGTTTACGTCCGCCATGCCATCACTCCACCGGGTTGTACGGAAAACCAGCGATTCTACCGTTCTAACCGGAAAATTTACAGAGGCGCGACAGCTTCTGACGACGAGGCGACAGTAATCTGCGCCTCGAGTGACCGATGGTCAGGAAGTGGCGGCAGTGTTTGCCGAAGCCACAGGTGCCGGACGCTCGTCCGGGGCGATCCGTTCGAGGTGGACATTGACCCGGCGATTGCGCGAACGGTTGGCATTGTTGGTGTTGGGCACCAATGGATAACGCTCGCCGTGAAAGCGCAACGTGATCTGCTGCTCAGGGATGCCTTGTGCTTTGAAGTAATCCATGACGGCAAGCGCGCGGCGTCGGGACAGGTCGCGGTTGGTCAGGCGATTGCCGCTGTTGTCCGAATGCCCGTCGAGCTCGATGTGATTGACCGTCGGATCAGCCTTGAGATAAGCGACCATCGTGTCGAGCCTGGCTTTGGCCTTGGCGTCGAGTTCGATGCCGCCACCGGGAAAGCCGACTTCCGACTGTTTGACCTGGTCGAAATTCATCGGCAGCAGTTTGGCCGTGCAGGCCTGGTAATCCGCGAATGCCTTGTTGAACTTGACGGGCAGCAGCCGTACTTCCATGGTGCCGCCATCGCGCGAGTAATGGCGAATGAGAGGAGTACGCCCTTCCATCAGGCCATTGATCAAACGCCCGGCCTGAGCCTGAGACGTGTTGAAAGGAATTTCGCCATTGCTCACCCGCACCGAACCCAGGTTGATATCACCACGGCCCGGCTGCCAGGGTGCCGCCGCTGCAAGCAGCGTCGCCGAACCACTGCCTAGCGTGGCGTAGGAAGCCTTAAGGCGAAACGTAGCCTGCTCGCCCGCCCGACGAACGAATTCGCCTGCACCAAAGTCAGTGATCGGTTGAGTCAGACGGCACTCAAACTGATCGCCTTCGACCTTCCACTCGATGCTCTCCAGACGCGTCTGGAAACTGATCGCCATTGCCGGAAGGCTGGCGAACAGGCTGAGCAGGGCTACATATAGCTGGCGCACGGGAGGCTCCACTTGAAAAATGACCGCGAAACAAAATGCTTCCTACAACGAGCTATCGGTTACTTCCTACAAAACTTGATAGCGAGTGCCTGAGAGAGTCTTTTCCGGTAGCATTCCCAGCGAGTTTGACCCGCCTGGAATCCCCAATGTCTGACCGCCTGACCCTCCTGCGTCCCGACGACTGGCACATACACCTCCGTGATGGAGCTGTGTTGCCCAATACTGTCGCTGACGTGGCACGCACTTTTGGCCGCGCCATCATCATGCCTAACCTGGTGCCGCCCGTACGCAACGCGTCGCAGGCCGATGCCTATCGACAGCGCATTCTGGCCGCGCGACCTGCCGGCAGCCGCTTCGAGCCGCTGATGGTGCTGTACCTGACCGACCAGACCACCGCCGATGATATTCGTACGGCAAAAGCCAGCGGCTTCGTACACGCAGCCAAGCTGTATCCGGCTGGTGCGACCACCAATTCGGATTCCGGCGTTACCGCCATCGACAAAATCTTCCCTGCGCTCGAGGCCATGGCCGAGGTCGGGATGCTGCTGTTGGTGCACGGTGAAGTCACCCGCGGCGAGATTGATGTATTCGACCGCGAGAAGGTGTTCATTGACGAGCATCTGCGTCGCGTCGTCGAGCGCTTCCCGACACTGAAAGTCGTGTTCGAGCACATCACCACTGCCGACGCGGTGCAGTTCGTCAACGAGGCGTCAGCCAACGTTGCTGCGACCATTACCGCTCACCATTTGCTTTATAACCGCAATCACATGCTGGTCGGCGGCATTCGTCCACACTTCTACTGTCTGCCCATTCTCAAGCGCAACACGCATCAGGTTGCGCTGCTGGACGCCGCTACCAGCGGCAGTGGCAAATTCTTTCTGGGCACCGACTCGGCGCCCCACGCGCAACATGCCAAGGAAAACGCCTGTGGCTGCGCAGGTTGCTACACCGCTTACGCGGCCATCGAGTTGTATGCCGAAGCGTTCGAGCAGCGTGACGCGCTCGACAAGCTGGAAGGCTTCGCCAGTCTGCATGGCCCGGCGTTCTACGGACTGCCTGCCAACCAGGACACCATTACCCTCGTCCGTGAAGAATGGACTGCACCTGCCAGCCTGCCGTTCGGCGAGCTGACTGTCATCCCGCTGCGCGCCGGTGAAAAACTGCGCTGGCGTCTGCTGGAGGAAAACGCGTGAGTGAAGATCATTTCGACGACGAACTGGACGGTCAGGGCGGTGGCGGTCCACGTCACCCGATGGCTGCCCGCTTTCGCGGGTATCTGCCGGTGGTCGTCGACGTAGAGACAGGCGGTTTCAATTGCGCCACCGATGCACTGCTGGAAATCGCAGCGGTCACCATCGGCATGGACGAGAAAGGCTTTGTCTTTCCGGAGCACACCTATTTCTTCCGCGTCGAGCCGTTCGAAGGCGCCAACGTCGAACCGGCCGCTCTGGAATTCACCGGTATCAAGCTCGACCATCCACTGCGCATGGCCGTCAGCGAAGAAACCGCGTTGACCGACATTTTCCGGGGCGTGCGCAAGGCGCTCAAGGCCAACGGCTGCAAGCGTGCGGTGCTGGTGGGTCACAATGCCAGCTTCGACTTGGGCTTCCTGAACGCGGCTGTCGCGCGGATGGACATGAAGCGTAACCCGTTTCACCCGTTCTCCAGTTTCGACACGGCAACGCTAGCAGGCTTGGCTTACGGTCAGACCGTACTGGCCAAGGCCTGTCAGGCGGCCGGCATCGACTTTGACGGCCGTGAAGCGCACTCAGCACGTTACGACACGGAAAAGACCGCTGAGCTGTTCTGCGGGATCGTCAACCGCTGGAAGGAAATGGGCGGCTGGCACGATTTCGACGACTGATTCGAGCGCTTTGAAAAAGCCGGCCTTGCGCCGGTTTTTTTATGCATCAAGCGCGCCTGTTGATCATGAGCTAGCGGCGCTCCCTCGACCACTCATCGGAGGCAGTCAAGAACAGTTTTGACAAGCATTCTCATTACCATTAGTCTCCTCGGCACCAAGCAATCACCCAGCGACGGTTCCTCACTTATGTATGTTTGTCTCTGCCAAGGTGTTACCGACGGTCAAATCCGGGATGCAATTCTGGATGGCTGCTGCAGTTACCGTGAAGTTCGTGAGGCAACGGGTGTCGCCAGCAAATGTGGGAAATGTGCCTGCCTGGCCAAGGAAGTCGTACGCGACACCCTGACCGAGCTGCAAAGCAGTCATGCCGCACTCGCCTATCCTGGAAAATTTTCTGCTGCTTGAACCCCCTTTTCAAAAGAACCGGACCCAGTGTCCGGTTTTTTTATGCCTGTAATTCAAACGCTTAGCACCAAGATGCGGAACTCAAACATTCTTATTCCTATTTAATTTCACTTAGTATTCAATAACTTAGGTTTGACAGCCATCTAAGCGCGGCTCAAACTCGTGCTCTATTTACACAAGCCATCGGCAGGACCTCGAACATGAAAGGCGACATTACAGTCATCCAGCATCTCAACAAGATCCTCGGAAACGAGCTGGTCGCGATCAATCAGTACTTCCTGCATGCACGCATGTACGAAGATTGGGGTCTGAAAAAGCTGGGCGCTCATGAGTACCACGAGTCCATCGACGAGATGAAACACGCGGACAAGCTCATCAAACGCATCCTGTTCCTTGAAGGTCTGCCCAACCTGCAGGACCTGGGCAAGATTCTGATCGGCGAGCACACCAAAGAAATGCTGGAGTGCGACCTGAAGATCGAACAGAAAGGCCTGGCAGATCTGAAAGCCGCCATCGCTTACTTTGAAACGGTTGGCGATTTCGGCAGCCGCGAGTTGCTCGAAGATATTCTCGAGTCCGAGGAAGAGCACATCGACTGGCTGGAAACCCAGCTGGGCCTGATCGACAAGATCGGCATCGAGAACTACCTGCAGTCGCAAATGGGCGAGTGATCCCTTCTGCAGAGAAGCGGATACACGCGCAACAAAAAGCCCCGCCTCTTTCGAGAGCGGGGCTTTTTCATGCCTGGCGAACAGTAGCGAAAAGCTTACTGAGCCTTGGCCGACGCCGACTTGACCAGTTCCTGCAGGGAACCGTCAGCCATCATCTCGGTGATGATGTCGCTGCCGCCGACCAGTTCACCGGCTACCCACAGCTGTGGGAACGTCGGCCAGTTGGCGTACTTTGGCAGGTTGGCGCGAATTTCAGGGTTCTGCAGGATGTCGACGTAGGCGAACTTCTCGCCGCATGCCATCAATGCCTGGGACGCCTTGGCCGAAAAGCCGCACTGCGGGGCATTCGGAGCGCCTTTCATGTAAAGCAGAATGGTGTTGTTGGCAATCTGCTCTTTGATCGTTTCGATGATATCCATGGAGCACCTCGGCTGAACTTTCCGACTCAGATGTCGGCACGGTGGCGCATTGTAACGGAATACTGAGCGCAACGCTCAGCCGGCGCTTACCTGCACCGGCACTCCGTTCAGAACCGCATTGCCAGAGACCGCGTCCAGCTGGCGCTCGTCGGTCAGGTCGTTAGCGCTCACGCCGGGGTGAGCCCCGGCAATGTCGAGCTGAACGCCTGCACGGTCATGTCCCCAGCCATGCGGCAGACTCGCGACGCCGGGCATCATGTCTACACTCGCCAACACTTGAACCCTGACCTCGCCAATGCGCGACCTGACGTTCACCCACTGTCCATCGCTCAGGCTGCGGTCCGCCATGTCGTCGGGGTTCATCAGCAATTGATGACGCGGTTTGCCCTTCACCAGGCGGTGATAGTTATGCATCCACGAGTTGTTGCTTCGCACGTGGCGTCGCCCGATCAGCAGCAACTCATCGGCGCTGCGAGCCGGCGTCGCGCTGAACCGAGCCAGATCCGCCATGACTGGCTGTGGAGCGGCTTGAACGCAGCCGCCCTCCGTCTTGAGACGCTCACGCAGATTAGGCTTCAACGCACCGAGATCGAGCCCGTGGGGATGTTGCTCCAGCTGCCGTAGCGAAAGATTCCAGGGCGTCCCTTCGCCATACGCGCCGCCTTGCAGGCCGAGATTGATCATCTGAGCCGGCGGGACGGTGGCTTTGAGTTCTTTACCTGTCCTCGCTGCAAAAGCGCGGGCGAGGCCGACGAAGATTTCCCAGTCGTGCAACGCGCCATCCGGCCTGGGGAAAATCGCCCGGTTGAAACGCGTCACGTTGCGCACCGCCAGCGCATTGAAGGTGGTGTCGTAATGATCGTTTTCCAGTGCCGAGGTCGAAGGCAAGATCAGGTCGGCGTGACGCG
Organism: Pseudomonas sp.; assembly: GCA_029240955.1. Next base: position 7,765 of record JARDZH010000041.1, read on the forward strand.
TCGTCTCGTTAATGTACAGATCGACGCTGACCATGAATTCGAGCCCCTGCAGCGCTCGTTCCAACTGTCGGCCGTTCGGGGTCGACAGCACCGGGTTGCCGGCGACAGTCACCAGTGCGCGGATCTGCCCTTCGCCTTCAGTGAGCATTTCTTCGGCAAGCGCCGCGACCGGTAGCTCGCCGCCATATTCGGGCAGGCTCGACACCCGGCTCTGCCAGAGATTGAAATGCCCGCCTGATGTCGCACCCACCACATCGACAGCCGGCTCGGTGCAAAGCGCGCCTCCAACGCGATCAAGATTGCCGGTGACCAGGTTGATCAGTTGCACCAGCCAGTGGCACAGCGTCCCGAATGCTTGTGTTGAAATACCCATGCGGCCGTAGCACACCGCTTTGTCGGCCGCCGCAAAATCGCGGGCCAATTGCCGGATCTGCTCGCCGGGTACACCGCAGCGCTCGCTCATCGCTTCGGCGGTGAACGGAGCGATCGCTTGCCTGACCTGCTCCAGGCCTTCGACCGGCAAGTGGGTGCCGCGCGTCAGACGCTCTTCGAACAGTGTGTTGAGCAGACCGAACAGCAATGCGGCATCTTCTCCCGGACGTACAAACAGATGCTGGCTCGCGATAGCGGCGGTCTCGCTGCGCCGAGGGTCGACCACCACGACCTTACCGCCGCGCGCCTGTATCGCCTTGAGGCGCTTTTCGACGTCGGGCACGGTCATGATGCTGCCGTTGGAGGCCAACGGGTTGCCGCCCAGAATCAGCATGAAGTCGGTGTGATCGATGTCCGGAATCGGCAACAGCATCCCGTGGCCGTACATCAGAAAGCTGGTGAGGTGCTGCGGCAACTGGTCCACGGAAGTCGCCGAATAGCGATTGCGGGTCTTGAGCTGACCGAGGAAGTAATTGCTGTGGGTCATCAACCCGTAGTTATGAACGCTAGGGTTGCCTTGATACACCGCCACCGCATTCTGGCCATGGCGCTGCTGAACACCGGCCAGCCGCTCGGCCACCAGTGCGAACGCATCCTGCCACTCGATCGGCTGCCATCGATCACCGACGCGTCGGACAGGGTGCCGCAAGCGGTCAGGATCATTCTGAATATCCTGAAGCGCGACTGCTTTGGGGCAGATGTGGCCGCGACTGAATGGGTCGAGCGGGTCGCCTTTGATGGACGCTATGCGTGTGCCCTGCTCTGGGGTCGCAATGGTTTCGATGGTCAGGCCGCAGATGGCCTCGCACAAATGACACGCGCGGTG
>JARDZH010000042.1 GCA_029240955.1 Pseudomonas sp.
TGCTATTGCGTCGCGTCTATTGAACAGTCCCGCCATCGCCACCACCCGGTTCGATCAAGATTATCTTCGACATATCCTGGATCCGGGCTTCGGCGCGATGAGTCATGGGGGCCACTTAGAATTTCTTGAGCATGCCGTCACTCGCTTTTCGGCAGAAGCAGAAAAAACGCCACCACCGGGAAATCGGTTTTCCAGATACCTGATGCCAGCAGATGGAGAGCGTTGCGTAATAACCACTTCCACAAAAGTCAGAATACCCAACTTCAAATCCGAATTTTCTGACAAGGGGGGTGTTCTACTACCCGATGGCAAAGCCAAGTCAGCACAGAGTAACCAGGTCAGCCCCGTGCAACGCAAACCACGCTCGCTTTTCGAGATTCTTCGGTTTGGCGATGGCGTTGAGGTGTTTCGGGAGAATAGTGAGATAGGTCGTCGAGCCGTCAAACAAAGCTGGATAGGCAGTTTTTGGCGGATTATCAAGCAGAGATAGAGCGATTTTTGATCAAATCGGTTGCACATACGCGGTGCCCGCATCGCGTCGAGTGCTGCTTTAGAGGACCATTGACCTAATTCGCGCCTTTAAGCTTTTGCTTGGTCAGGCCTAAGACCAAACTAAGTGTATGTATCTATTTATGTAATTTCTCCTTGGTAGCTTGGGTGGGAAAAAAGTGAATCCAAACCTGAGGACGTAACCTTGAAAAAAATAATAGCGGTTGTTTTCGCGATAACCTCTCTAAATGCGTTTTCAGCAGACAGAACTATCACCAAGTCCGTGAAGCCATCCAGAATCGTAGTTGCGAAAGAGGGTGGCGCACTCGCGCAGTTCACTCTGTTGAGTACCGACTTTCGGGAGCGTGGGCTGCTAGGCGCTAAAAAAAGACTAACCAGCGTTGAATACAGAACAACTCATTATCCCGATAATTGGAATGAAAAAGTTCAGATTTGCTACTCTCAGCCGGGGCGAATTGAACCTCAGCATTGCGAAGACGTAGCAGAGAATTCCTCTGGAGTGATCTACAACTTCAATCAGTACAAGTTTGACATGCACGCCAGAATTACTATCAGGCACTCAGTCGATGGCGGAAAAGACTCCGGCAAGGCCGCAGGGGAAGACACGGTCGTCATCAATTACAGCTTTTGATGCACAGCTAGTATTCAACGTCACCGGTCTCGCATCTTGATACAGCGCAGGCCGGTGTCGATCCCACGCGGTTTCTAGGACAAACACCCATCCCCTAATTACCCACCCCCCCAAACCGTCTATTCAACATCACGCGCCATGCCGTACCCGATCATGAGCATCGTACGGGCTAGTTGCGCTCGCACCACAAGCGTAGGCGGCGAGCAGGCTACGAAGAAGGCTGTTGAACTGCATGGCAAAGCTCCTTGAGGGACAATGCGCCGATACTAGATCCGTCTGCGCGTGATGGCCGTTTGATTGTCTTGATCGGGTTAATAGCCAGACTCAGGTTCAGGTCCACATCAGGCCGGGCGAGACGCAGTGACGCAGGTCATTGGCACCCGGTCCAGGATCAGGCAGTCTCTCTCTATTCATGAAGTACCCTGCCTTGGAGATTCACATGATTCGCAAGCTTGTTGCCGTATCCCTTCTGACGTTGGCCAGCGGTCAGTTACTCGCTGCTGAATGCTCGACCACGGTCGATTCCACCGATCAGATGATGTTCGATACCAAATCCATCGAGATCGACAAGAGCTGCAAAACCTTCACTGTCAACCTGACCCACTCCGGCAACCTGCCGAAAAATGTCATGGGTCATAACTGGGTGCTGAGCAAAGAAGCCGACGCGCAAGCCATCTCGACTGAAGGCATGGGGGCCGGTATCGACAAGAGCTACATCAAGGAAGGCGATAGCCGTGTGATTGCGCACACCAAGATCATTGGCGCTGGCGAGAAAGATTCGGTGACATTCGACGTGTCGAAGCTGGATCCGGCCGAGAAGTACCTGTTCTTCTGCTCGTTCCCGGGCCACATCGCGATGATGAAGGGTACCGTTACGCTCAAGTGACGCAAGGCGACCCCAGTAGTGTCCCGCCGGTCCGCGACCGTCACGCGCGGTGTGCCTGGCACATCGCGTCGCAGCGGTCACGGTTAAGCGCCTGCAGCGGAATTACGGCGCGTAAGGCAGCTCGCGCTTGTGCTGCGTCTTGGTGTAAGTGTCGCAGATGATCTTCGCCACATCCTCACCGACCGGCTTGCCGTGCAGGAATGCATCGATGTCTGCGTAAGTGACGCCGTGAGCGACTTCGTCCGGTTTGCCCGGCGTCAGGTCTTCCAGATCCGCTGTAGGGACTTTCTCTACCAGCGCTTCAGGCGCGCCAAACGAGCGTGCGATGGCTCTCACCTGATTTTTCACCAGCCCGCTGAGGGGCGCCACGTCGCACGCGCCGTCGCCGAACTTGGTGAAGAAACCCATCACCGCTTCTGCTGCATGATCTGTCCCGATCACCAACCCTTGGCAGGCGCCGGCGATGGTGTATTGGGCGATCATGCGCATCCGCGCCTTGGTGTTGCCCAGCACGAAGTCCACGGTATTGGCCGGCAGGCTCTCGAAGACCTTGATCTCGCTCGCTATCGCCTTGACTGCGCCGCCGATATTTACCGTCTGGATGTCATCGGGCTTGATGAAATCCAGGCAGGCCTGGGCTTCATGCTCATCCTTCTGCACGACGTAGGGCAGGCGCACCGCAATGAAGCGATAGCCCTTGTCGTCGGTACTTTCGCGCAGTTCGCGGACCGCGCGCTGAGCCAGGAGGCCAGCGGTCAGCGAGTCGATCCCGCCGCTGATCCCGAGCACCAGCGTCTTGAGCCGTGCATTGCGCAGACAGTCCTTGATGAACTCGACGCGACGGGTGATCTCGGCCTGCAGAGCGGCGTCGTCCGCGAACGGTGGCTGGACCTTGAGCTGTTCAGCGATCTGTTGCTGTACGGCGTGCATGATTCACTCCTTGTAATGGGACAATTCAAGCGGTTTGTTCAGGACCGGACTCGGCAGGGACCTTGAACACGTGTCGCAGGTACGCGACGAAATTGGGGTCCTTGCACTGCGTCTTGCCTGGCTCATCGGAAATCTTCGCCACGGCCTGACCTGCGCACGCGGTCATTTTCAGCACCATGTTCATCGGCGCGATGCCCGGAATGTCGGCCGTCAGGTTGGTGCCAATGCCAAAGCTCACATTGATACGTCCACGCAGCGCGCGAAAAATTCCAAGCGCTTTGGGCAGCGTCAGCCCATCGGAGAACACCAGCGTCTTGCTCATCGGGTCGATGCCGAGTCGCTGGTAGTGGGTGATGCATTTTTCGGCCCACTCGACCGGGTCGCCCGAATCATGGCGCAGCCCATCGAACAGCTTGGCGAAATACAGATCGAAATCGCGCAGGAAGGCATCGGTGGTGATGCAGTCGGTCAACGCAATACCCAGAAGGCCGCGGTACTCGCGAACCCAGCAGTCCAGGGCGGCGATCTGGCTGTCGATCAGGCGCGGGCCGAGTTGCTGGTGCGCCATGATCCATTCATGGGCCATGGTGCCGAGCGGTTTGATATCGAGCTCACGCGCCAGGTGCACATTGCTGGTCCCGACAAACTGGCCCGGGAAGTCGCGCTTGAGCACGGTGACGATTTCTTCCTGCACTCGATAGGAGAAGCGCCGGCGGGTGCCGAAGTCCGCGACCTTGAGTTCAGCCAGTTCATCAGGCGTGGCATTGGTTGTAAGCCATTCGAACTTGTCGTACAGGCGCTCGCGGGCCTGGGTCAGCAGAATTTCAGGGTAACGATGACGATTGCGCACCTCGCTGACGATGGCGAGCAGCGGCACTTCGAACAGGATCACATGCAGCCATGGGCCGTGAAGACGGATGCACAGCTCGTCGTTCTCGATGCTGGTCTGTACGTACCGGGTGTTGAAGCGGAACAGACCCAGAAAACGCAGGAAGTCGGGCTTGAGAAAGGTGATGCGCTCAAGGAACGCCAGATGCTCCGGGCTCAGCGACAGCTCGCACAGCAGTTCGATCTGATGCTTGATCTCGCCCAGATAAGGCCGAAGATCTTCACCATTACGGCAGCGAAACTCCCACTCAACGTCCACGTTGGGATAGTTGTGCAGCACGGCTTGCATCATGGTCAGCTTGTAGAAGTCGGTATCGAGCAGGTTCTGCACGATACGATTGGAAAAGGCGCTCTGGCTCATCGCGACGCTCCAGGCGGACCGGTTGCCAAAGCCCGCCGTATTAAATGATCGAATGCCTTGTGATGCAGGCCGGCAAAGGGCCACGATCGATTCCATTGTTGATGCTCGACATGATGCCAGCCATTGGCAGTCAGCGACACGTTTCTTTCCTGCAAGCAAGGCTGCCATGACGCTGCTTGCGACATGCATCCCCGGCGCCCCGGTTTGAGGCGCACCCCAAATGAGTACAAAAGCCGCTTTGCTTCCGCAAGGGCTCTGGCTCGCCATTCAGCCGCAAGGCGCAACAAGCGCTGCGTTTTTGCCCACGTCCACTAACCTCAATGGTGCGTCTCGTATCGCCTGCGCACCGGCGGTGTGCAGTTCGGTGACGCATGCCGTTACAGGGGCTTTTACCGGTGCCATCACAAAGGGTTGCAAGTGGGGTTAGCGCCGGTTGCTCCCTTTGTCGTCAGACAGTTGCACCGACCGCGAGCCAGACGGTTGCACGCCCTTTTTTTCCCAAGGGCAAGCGCGTTGGGCCAGCTACACGCGACTGCCTTCTGCAACCTGGAAAAAGCAATGGCACGGCCCTTGCTCACAGCCAATCCTGTAGTTGCTGTGCTAATTAAAAAAACACCTCAGGAGCACCACTCATGTCGCATACGTTTTACAGGAAAGGTTTTCTGGCAATCGCAGTGGCAACTGCATTGGGCGTGTCTTCGCTTGCTCAGGCCGACGTAAAGATCGGCGTTGCAGGCCCCATGACCGGCGCCAATGCTTCCTTTGGTCAGCAATACATGAAAGGCGCGCAGGCCGCAGCCGACGCTATCAATGCGGCAGGCGGCGTGAATGGGGAGAAAATCGTTCTGGTGGCTGGCGATGACGCTTGCGAGCCAAAACAAGCCGTGGCAGTAGCGAACCGCCTGGTGGATCAGGACAAGGTGGTTGGCGTGGTAGGTCACTTCTGCTCCTCTTCGACCATTCCGGCATCCGAGATCTACAGCGACGCTGGCGTTATCGCCATTACGCCTGGCTCGACCAACCCGCAGGTCACCGAGCGTGGCATGAAAGAGATGTTCCGCATGTGCGGTCGTGACGACCAGCAAGGCATCGTCGCGGGCGATTACATCGTCGACGTTCTCAAAGGCAAGAAGGTCGCCGTCATCCATGACAAGGACACCTACGGCCAAGGCCTGGCGGATGCGACCCAGATCCAGCTCAAGAAGCGTGGCGTGGCGCCGGTGCTGTACGAAGGTCTGACGCGTGGCGAGAAAGACTTCAGCGCGCTGGTCACCAAGATTCGCTCGGTGGGTGCTGACGTCGTGTATTTCGGTGGTCTTCACCCGGAAGCCGGCCCGCTGGTTCGTCAGATGCGCGAGCAAGGCCTCAAGGACGTGAAGTTCATGTCTGACGACGGCATCGTGACCGACGAACTGGTGACTACCGCAGGCGGCGCGCAATACGTCGACGGCGTGTACATGACCTTCGGCGCCGACCCGCGCGCGCTGCCGGACAGCAAGGCGGTTGTGGACGAGTTCCGCAAGACTGGCTACGAGCCTGAGGGCTACACCCTTTACGCCTATGCATCGGTCCAGGCACTGGCCGCCGGTTTCAACGGCGCTAAATCCAACAAGGGTGAAGCGGCTGCTACCTGGCTCAAGGCCAACCCGGTAAAAACCGTCATGGGCGAGAAAGCCTGGGACGCCAAGGGCGACTTGAAAGTCTCTGACTACGTGGTTTACCAGTGGGATGCCACCGGTAAATACAAGCAACTCGAAAAGCAGAAGTAAGTCGGTTACGCCACTCTGCTGATCGAGGCGCCCGCCAGGTCACGCGGGGCGGCATGACGACGGGCTCGCTGAAGCGGGCCTGCAATTTCTGTTGCCTTTGGACGCGCTCGCCACTCGATCAAAAGTGGCGAGCGTAACCCTGAGCGGACTTTCAAGTGTGTGAGCGTGCGTGATGGACGGTATTTTCCTGCAGCAAATGGTCAACGGACTGACCCTCGGGTCGGTATATGGACTCATCGCCATCGGATACACGATGGTCTACGGCATCATCGGCATGATCAACTTCGCCCACGGCGACGTTTACATGATCTCCGCCTACCTGGCCGCGATCGGTCTGGCAGTCCTTTCGTTCTTCGGCCTTGAATCCTTTCCCTTCCTGATTCTGGGAACTCTGATCTTCACCATTGTGGTGACCGGGGTTTACGGTTTCGTGATCGAGCGGGTGGCCTACAAGCCATTGCGCAACTCGACCCGGCTGGCACCCCTGATCAGCGCCATCGGCATTTCGCTGATCCTGCAGAACTACGCGCAGATCAGCCAGGGCGCGCGGCAGCAGGGCGTTCCAACCTTGCTCGAAGGTGCCTGGCGTTTCGAAATCGGTACCGGTTTCGTGCAGATCACTTACACCAAGATCTTCATCCTCATCGCCGCGTTCGTCGGGATGGGCCTGCTGACCTACATCATTCAGTACACCAAGCTGGGCCGGATGTGCCGGGCCACGCAACAAGACCGCAAAATGGCGTCGATTCTGGGGATCAACACTGATCGGGTCATTTCCTACGTGTTCATCATTGGCGCCGCCATGGCGGCACTCGCCGGTGTGCTGATCACCATGAACTACGGCACTTTCGACTTCTATGCCGGTTTCGTCATCGGTATCAAGGCGTTCACGGCGGCGGTTCTGGGCGGTATCGGCTCGTTGCCCGGTGCGATGCTCGGCGGGCTGATCCTTGGCGTCGCCGAATCGCAGTTCTCCGGTCTGATCAACTCCGACTACAAAGACGTGTTCAGTTTCGGCCTGCTGGTGCTGATCCTGATCTTCCGTCCCCAAGGCCTGCTGGGTCGCCCACTCGTGGCGAAGGTGTGAGAATGTCTGCTCCTGATGCTAAATCCGTTGATATCAAGAAAAGTCTGATCGACGCCGTCGTTGCCGGCTTGCTGGCGCTGATCGTGTTCGGCCCGATTGTCGGCATCGTGCTCGAAGGTTACAGCTTTAATCTGGAGCCCACTCGTGTGGCCTGGCTGGTGGCAGTGGTCATGGTCGGGCGCTTCCTGATGAGCCTGTTCCTGCAAACGTCGAGCGGCCGGCGTATCGCGCACAGCCTGGAAGGCGGCGGCTCCGGTGTGCATGTGCTCAAGCCGGATCACAAATCGAGCCTGTACTGGATCATCCCGATCCTGATCGTGATTGCGATCATCTTCCCTGTGTTTGCCAACAAGTATGTGCTGACCGTGGTCATCCTCGGGCTGATCTACGTGCTGCTGGGGCTTGGGCTGAACATCGTGGTCGGCCTGGCCGGTCTGCTCGACCTGGGTTACGTGGCGTTCTACGCCATCGGCGCCTATGGCCTGGCGCTGGGTTATCAGTATCTCGGCCTGGGCTTCTGGTCCGCGTTGCCGTTGGCGGCCATTGCTGCTGCGCTGGCCGGGTGCATTCTCGGGTTCCCGGTGCTGCGAATGCACGGCGATTACCTGGCAATCGTGACCCTGGGGTTCGGCGAGATCATTCGACTGGTGCTCAACAACTGGCTGTCGTTCACTGGCGGCCCGAACGGCGTGCCCGTGCCGTCGCCAACTTTCTTTGGTCTGGAATTCGGTCGGCGTGCGAGGGAAGGCGGCGTGCCGATTCACGAATACTTCGGCTTCGATTACAACCCTGATCTGAAATTTCTGTTCATCTACATCGTGCTGTTCATTGTCGTGCTGGCTGTGCTGTTCATCAAACACCGCCTGACCCGCATGCCGATCGGGCGCGCATGGGAAGCACTGCGCGAGGACGAAATCGCCTGCCGTTCGATGGGCCTGAATCACGTTCTGGTCAAGCTCTCGGCATTCACCATTGGCGCATCGACCGCAGGGCTGGCCGGCGTGTTCTTCGCCAGCTACCAGGGCTTCGTCAACCCGACGTCCTTCACCTTCTTCGAATCCGCGCTGATTCTCGCCATTGTGGTACTGGGCGGCATGGGCTCGACCGTGGGCGTAGTGATCGCCGCGTTCGTGCTGACGGTCGCGCCTGAATTGCTGCGTGCCTTCTCCGAGTATCGTGTACTGCTGTTCGGGATTCTGATGGTGCTGATGATGATCTGGAGGCCGCGCGGGTTGATTCGCATCAGCCGCACCGGCGTCGCGCCGCGCAAAGGCGTGCTGGTCACGGAAGGAGCCGCGCGATGAGCAATGAAGTGATTCTTTCCGTCGAGCATCTGATGATGCATTTCGGCGGTATCAAAGCCCTGAGCGACGTCAGCCTTCAAGTGCGCCGCAACTCGATCTTCGCCCTGATCGGCCCCAACGGTGCAGGCAAGACGACGGTATTCAACTGCCTGACCGGTTTTTACAAAGCCACGGGCGGGCGCATCGAGCTTCATACCCGCGGCAAGGACACCAACGTCATCAAGTTGCTGGGCGAGCCCTTCAAGGCGAGCGATTTCGTTTCGCCGAAAAGCTTCGCCAGCCGGCTGTACTACAAGATGTTCGGTGGCACACACCTGGTGAACCGCGCCGGGCTGGCGCGTACTTTCCAGAACATTCGCCTGTTCAAGGAAATGTCCGTCATCGAGAACCTGCTGGTCGCTCAGCACATGTGGGTCAACCGCAGCCTGCTGGCCGGCATCCTCAATACCAAGGGTTATCGCAAGGCCGAAGAGGACGCACTGAGCACCGCGTTCTACTGGCTGGAAGTCGTGGACCTGGTCGATTGCGCCAACCGTCTTGCCGGGGAACTGTCCTACGGCCAACAGCGCCGTCTGGAGATCGCC
>JARDZH010000043.1 GCA_029240955.1 Pseudomonas sp.
CGATATCGCCATTTTTGACGACGAAGCGTTTACCGTTACTTCGCTCACCGCTGCACTCAATGATCAACCGTACCTGCCAGGGCGCATCAGCGCCTTGGGCCTGTTCCGCGAGGAAGGCATTACCACTCTGACCGTGCAGATTGAAAAGGACGGCGACACTCTGGCACTGGTGCCTGCTGGTGAGCGTGGTGGTTCTGGCCTGGTGGTTGCTGCCAGCAAGCGCAACCTCATCCCGTTCAACACCGTGCATCTGCCTGAGCGCTTCACGATCAAGGCTGACGAGATCCAAGGCATCCGTGCCTTCGGCACTCGCACTGAACTGCAGGCGGTGCAGGACGTGGTCAATGCACGCCTGGCCAAGGCGCGGCGCCAGTTGGACGCCACGCACGAATTCCAGCGTATGGGCGCACTGAATGGCCAGATCCTCGACGCCGATGGCAAAACCGTACTGCTGGATCTCTATGACCGCTTCGGTGTGAAGCGTCAAAGGATGTCCATGGGACTGGCGGATCCAGAGACTGAGCTGCGGGTTCAATGCGGCGAGGCGTTGGATATGCAGGAAGATGCGTTGGGTAGCGTGACCAGTACTGGCTCGCGCGCCTTCTGCGGTAAAAACTTCTGGAACAAGTTCATCGTCCACCCTTCGGTAAAAGAAACCTACCTCAACAGTCAGCAAGCGGCCGCGCTGCGCGGTGATGCCCGGGAAAGTTTCGAGTTCGGCGGCATTATTTGGGAGCGTTACCGTGGCAAGGTCGCTGGCGTTTCCTTCGTGCATGACGACAAGGCGCTTCTGGTTCCGGAAGGCGTGCCGGATCTGTACATCTCGGTGTTCGCGCCAGCTGACTACATGGAAACGGTCAACACACAGGGCATTCCGTACTACAGCATGATCGAGCCGCTGCCCTTCAACAAAGGCATGGCCGGTGAAGCGCAGTCCAACCCGCTGCACCTGTGCACCCGACCGCGTGCGCAGGTCCTTCTGGAACTCTGACCGTGGGCTTTCGCGACCTGATCGCCGAGGTCGATGCGGTGGTGTTCGAAACGCTGGGCGATACCGCACGGATTGAGGGTCGCGAAGAGCCAGTGTTCGGCATGTTCGCCGCACCCTGGCTGCAACCCAAGTTCGGCAAGCTCAACACCGGGTTGCGCGAGCCGCGCTTCGAGATCCGTGTCAGCGATTCGCAAGGTCTGCAGCAGGGCATGCTGGTCAGCGTTGATTTGCCCGCCTTGGACGGCGGCGGTGACTACGACCTGATTCAGCTCGAACCGAGCGGCGACGGCCTGGTCGCCCTCATTCTGAGGTTGCGCCCATGAGTGTCGGCAGCTATTTCAAACCCTCGGCCGGGGGCGGGATGATCTCCATCCAATCCTCGGCCGCTGACTTTCAGGCGTTCCAGGACTTTGCCAAGGTGGTACCGAAAGCGGCCGCTGCGGCGCATCGGCGCGCGATCAACAAGACGTTGGGTTGGTTGCGCACGCACATTGCCCGAGCGGTCAGCCGGTCGGAGCGCATTGCTGTTGCGGCGGTGCGTCAGCGGTTGCGCAGCTATCCAGTTTCCGGCGGGGCTGCGATCGGCAAACTGTGGTTCGGTTTGAACGCCATCGAGTCCAGCCGGGTCGGCCGGGCGCGACAAAGCGGCAGCGGCGTGTCAGTAGCGGGGCGGCGTTACCAAGGGGCTTTCCTCAAGAAGGTCTACGGCAACAAGCCCGACATCTGGATCCGCACAGCCAGCAAGCATTTCAACGCGGACGACTACCCCGACAGCACGGGGTCACCTGGTCGCGGGCCGAGTTCGGGTTGGGTCGCCGAAAACGGCAGTCGTTTCCCGCTGGCCAAGGCCAAGGTATCGCTGGAGCAAGCCCGGCCGCACTTCGACAGCTGGGTCAAAAAGGCGGATGAGCGTCTGCTGGAGATCCTCAAACAGGAACTCAACTTTGAGCTGCAGAAATACCTCAAGAGGATCGGTAATGTCTGACGAACCCTTCAGCTTGGACCAGCTTTATCGGGCGGTAGAACAGCATTTGCGTACCCACTTGCCTGGCGTGCAGGCCGTCACAGCCTGGCCAGACATTAAGGATCGCGCGTTGCTGCCAGCGGTGTTCTTGGAGGTGGCCGAGATCGAGCCGGGTACCGATATCGGTACCGGCGAAACCTCGCTCATCTTCAAGTTCGAGGCCCGCATCATCGTCGACCCAATCAAGCCGCACCATCATCAACAGGCCGTGCAATTAGCGACTCAGCTGGCAGTGCTGCTGCGTGGGCAAACATGGGGGCTAGCAGTTGAGCCTGCCGAGTTTGTGCAATCGCTGCAGGACTGGACCCAGCCGCACCTGGATGGATACACCGTTTGGCTGGTGGAGTGGAGTCAGCAGGTTTATCTCGGCGTTGAGGAATGGCCATGGTCGGACGAACCGCCGGGAACGTTGGTGTTTGATGTTGAGCCTGGTGACGGGCCATTCAGGCCTGAGGATCTACCGTGAGTTACGCTAGCGCCCAGCATGACCGCATGATCGCGGGGGCGGTAAAGGCTTGCTACGTGGTCGCGGTGGATCTGTCCGCTTCGCCGCCGGTATGTCGCGTGTCGGACGGCAGTGAATGGGTCAGCGCTTGGGTGCGGTGGCACAGCATCGCGGCGGGCAAGGCCAGGCACTGGCGGGCGCCGTCTTTGGGCGAGCAGGGCAGTTTGATCAGTCCCAGCGGCGACGTGTCGCAAGGCACCTTTGTCCCGGGCCTGTATGGCAATGCCGGACCGCCTCCAGATAATCGCGACCACGTCGAGGTCTGGCGTTTTGATGACGGCGGCTCGCTGATCTACGACTGGCAGGCCAAGAGCTACAGCATCACCCTGCCGAGCGGTACGGTCACCATCAAAGTGGCCAGCACCGAAGCGGTCGTAACCGATGCGGCCGTGAGCGTGACTACCGGCAACATCAATCTGAAAGCGGCGGTGATGATCGACGGTGCGCTACACGTTACTAAGGGCATCACCAGCGCCGGCGCGATCATTGACGCCACCGGCAACAGTAATCACCACACGCATTAATTCATTCACGACAGCCCGCCCAGTGCGGGCTTTTTCATGCCTGGAGAAACAGATGGCCAAGATCGATACGACCGTCACCGAGGTGCAAGCGTCCTCGGAACTGGCAATTGCATCCTCACCGTTCTCATCGCCCGAACTCTTGAAATACCGCGACAAGCTCTACACGTCGCGACTGTTGATCGTCCCCGGCACTGACCGTTCCTATCCGGTCGACAAGGCGACGGTCGTGGTGCCGGCCTCCGACATCGAAGCGGTCAAGTTCCTGAAAGCCAGCGACGAATACGAGCCGTTCAAGGAGTGACATCGATGATCGGAATGGATCGCCACACCGGCCTACCCATATCCGGCATCGAGCACCTTCGCCAATCCATCGCCGACATCTTGAGCACGCCGCTGGGCAGTCGCCGGCACCGTATGGAATACGGCAGCAAGCTGCGGCGGTTTGTCGATTTGCCCATCAACGAAGGCTGGAAAAGCGCCGTACAGGCTGAGGTTGCCCGCGCTTTGGGGCGCTGGGAGCCGCGTTTGAAGTTGGATCAGGTGCGGGTCATTTCCGTCATTGGCGGGCAAATCAATTTGCAAATCGTCGGGAAGTACCTGGGCGACAGCGTCACGTTGGAGGTGGCCGCATGAGTACCGTAGATCTGTCTTCGCTGCCAGCCCCGACCGTGCTGGAGCCTCTGGACTTCGAAGAGGTTTATCAGGACGGGCTGAGCGTGTTTCGCGGGTACATGGGCGACAACTGGACGGCCGCGCTGGAAAGCGACCCAGTGGTCAAAGTGCTTGAGGTCGGGGCTTACAACAAGGTCGGTAACCGCGCCCGAGTCAATGACGCAGGCAAGGCGCTTTTACTGGCGCACGCCATTCGCGGTGACCTCGATCACTTGGGAGCCAACGTCAATCTGAAGCGCTTGGTCATTCAGCCCGAGGATCTGCTGGCAGTGCCACCAGTGCCCAAGGTCATGGAAGACGACGACCCGTTTCGCGAGCGCATCCAGTTGGCCTATGAGGGCTTGACCACGGCCGGCCCGCGTAACAGCTACATCCTGCATGCACGCAATGCCTCGGGGTTGGTGGCAGATGCCACGGCCGAGAGCCCGAAGCCCTGTTACGTCACGGTCACGGTGCTGGGGTTGGAAGGGGAAGGCGAAGCGCCGCCGGAGCTGCTGGCGACTGTGGCCGCTGCTCTGAATGACGATGACGTCCGTCCGGTTGGTGATCGCGTGACTGTGCAGAGCGCAGAGGTGATCCGTTACGAGATTGACGCCATCTTGCACATGGCCAGCGCTGGTCCGGAAGCGGATGCCAGTTTGGCCGAGGCAAAAAACCGCCTGGCAGGCTGGATCAATCCACGCAAGCGCTTGGGCGTCGAGGTCGCCCGCTCTGCTGTTGACGCTCAGTTGCACGTTGCCGGCGTTGCCCGGGTTGAGTTGGTCGGTTGGCAGGACTTGGCCCCGACCAAGGCTCAGGCGGCGTTCTGTACGCGCTACAGCGTGAGGCTGGCGGGCTGATATGAAAAGTCTACTGCCGCTCAACAGCACGCAACTGGAACGGGCCATGGAGGCCGCGTTCTTCGAAAAAACGATTGTTCCTCTGCGCGACCTCTACAACGCTGATACCTGCCCGGTGCATTTGCTGCCGCACCTGGCATGGGCATGGTCGGTGGATCGCTGGGATTACCGGTGGACTGAGGCGACCAAGCGCGCGGCCATCAAGGCGTCGTACTACATCCACAAGCACAAAGGCACCATCGGCGCGTTGCGCCGGGTGGTCGAGCCGCTGGGCTACCTGATCGAGATTGTCGAGTGGTTCAACACGGTGCCCGAGGGCGTGCCGGGTACCTTCGCGCTGAAGGTTGGCGTTCTCGATACAGGAATCACTGAGGAAATGTATCAGGAGCTTGAGCGCCTGATTGACGACGCCAAACCCGTTACCCGGCAACTGACCGGGCTGGCGATCAGCCTGGAAACCCAAGGCGATTTGAATATCGCAGTGTCCCTTTACGAAGGCGACGAAATCGACGTTTACCCGCCCGTCATGCGTGACATCGAGGTCACCGGCAGCTTTGGCGTGGTTGGGCGCGAACACACCATAGACACCCTGGACGTTTATTATGATTGATGCGAATTCGCAGTTTTTCGCGATCCTCACGAAAGTGGGGATGGCTAAGCAGGCGAATGCTGACGCGCTTGGCATTGCCTGGAAGCTCACGGAAATGGGGGTTGGCGATGCGAACCCGGGCGGGTTGGCCGATCCGCCGAATCCGATCCCGTCGGCCGATCAGACTAAGTTGCTCAACGAGTGGCGGCGCAAGCCGTTGAATCAGCTACGGGTTGACCCGATCAACTCGGCGGTGATCATCGCCGAGCAAATCATTCCCGCCGATGAGGGCGGTAAGTGGATTCGCGAAATCGGCCTGTACGACGCGGACGGGGATCTGGTGGCGGTGGCCAACTGTGCGCCGAGCTTCAAGCCGCTGCTTTCGCAAGGCTCCGGCCGCACGCAAGTGGTGCGGATGAATTTTGTGGTGTCCAGTACCGGGAACATCACCCTCAAGATCGACCCGGCCGTGGTGCTGGCAACGCGTGAATACGTCGATTCGCGCATTCTGGACGAGCTGAGCAAGCTCGACATCAAGCAGTCGGTGCGCGCCGCTACCACCGCCAACATCAGTCTGGTCGGTCTGCAGACGATTGACGGTGTCGCGCTCGCGTCCGGTGATCGGGTGCTGGTAAAAAATCAGGCGGCCGCCAAGGATAACGGGCCGTACGTGGTGGCGGTGGGTGCCTGGGTACGGGCCAAGGATGCGGATAACAGTGCCAAGGTAACGCCCAACCTTACAGTGGCGGTCGAGACCGGGGCGACGCAGGCCGATACGATTTGGCAACTGGTGACAGATGGCCCGATTGTCGTGGGCACTACCGCGCTGACGTTCAAGGACATTACAGATGGGTTTGCCCGGTTGTTTTCGCCGAGTTTCGGCGGCAACCCGACAGCCCCGACGCCGGCGCAGTTCGACAACAGCAAATCGCTTGCGACGACCGAGTTCGCCCAGCGAGCGCAGGGGAGTTATGCGGATCTGGTGACCTATCCCGGGAGCGTTGATTTATCGCCAGCTGATGTTGGGCGCTTAGTGGCGCCCGGGGGGGCGGCGTCGACCGTCACCCTGCCGGATGCGAGCACTGTTCCTCAGGGGGCAGTCGTTACGGTTCTCGCGGGGTTGAATGGTGCGACCTTCAAGGCGAAGGCCGGGCAGTCTCTGATTGCGATCAACGGCGCGTTGGGGCCGTTCACTCAGCCTCAATCGACAATCTCGGCCTTCCGGCGCTTGAATAACGGTCAGGGCTGGGCGCTGGAAGGGGGCGATGGCGCGCTGAAGTATTCGCCGATTTTGCGGGGGGCGCATTGGGAGACGCAGCCGCAATTCGACAGCGGCAAGTCATTGGCGACTACCGAGTTTGTGCAGCGTGCAGCGGGTAGTTTGGCCGGTTACGTTAACTACGCTGCAAATACGGTATTGACGGCGGCTGATGTCGGCAAGTACGTCTATACAAGCAGTGCGGCTGTCACTCTCACGCTGCCGGACTGCGCGCTGCTACCCGGCGGTAGCCGTATTTACATACAAGCGGGATCAATGACCACCTGCACTGTAAGGTCTATCAACGGCAACATTTCCGGGCCAAATGGCAATTCGGCTGGCTCGCCCAACGTGGTGTTGGGTAACGGCGTTGCGTCGGAATTCATCTCTTCGGGGGTTGGCTGGCTTGCTGTAGGCGGGTCGGGAGTGTCTTCGATTCTGGGGAGTGGTTATCAGCGGCAACCGTCGGGCTTGATCGATCAGTGGGGTTCGGGCCTTACGGATGCTAACGGATACGTTTACGTCACATTCCCTGTCCCGTTCCCAAACTCCTGCCTCAACATCATCCCTGTTCATGTGGGTTCGTTGAGTTTGATGAGCGCTGTTATGGGGGGGACGGTGACCAAGACTGGTTGCACGGTGCGTGTGCAAAATGCGGCGGGTGCGGCGGCGGTCAACTGGATGGTGTGGTGGCGAGCATTGGGGAATTGATCATGAGTAAAGTTGTGTATTTCAGTCCGACGACGTGCCGGGCTTATACCCTTGAGATCAATGGCGAAGACATGCCGGCCGACGTGGTCGAAGTGGCGGAGAGTGTCTGGTTAGCGCTGCTTGACGAGCTGTCGCGCAGTCCCAAAAAAATGTCGTCAAGGCGCAATGGTCAGCCGGTTCTGATTGATCCGCCGGCGCTTGATGCAGAGGCGCTGGCCGAAACTGAGCGCGCTTGGCGGGATGCCCAGTTGGCTCTGACCGATCCGCTAGTGTCCCGGCACCGCGACGAGATCGAGGAGGGCGGCGCGAACTCGATCACGGCTGAGCAATACGCAGAGCTGCAGGCTTACCGCCGGCAGTTGCGCGACTGGCCGCAAGGCTCGCAATTCCCGCTCGCCGAACACCGCCCGGTCGCGCCGCTGTGGCTGACCGGGCCGCTTCAATAAACGCCCCGCACTGACGGGGCGTTTTCTTTTCCGTTACGCGTAACACGAACAACCCTCACAGCCTCGCTTATGCGGGGCTTTTTCGTTTCTGGAGACTGACCCTTATGAGTTTTTTCCACGGCGTCACGACCACGTCGGTCGATACTGGCGCGCGCACCATCTCGCTGCCGTCTTCGTCGATCATCGGTCTGTGTGACACCTTCACCCCGGGCGTTCTCGGCGGCGGCACGGCGAAAGCCGGCGAACTGAAGTTGATCACTACCGAGCGCGAGGCCATTGCCGCCTTCGGCGCCGATTCGGCAATCACCAAGGCGTGTAAGGCGATCTACGTCAAAGCCAAGGCGATGATCGTCGCCATCGGCGTGCCCAAGCTGGAAGACGCGGCGCTGCAAACCTCAGCGATCATTGGCGGTGAACTGGTCTCGGGTCAGCGTACCGGCCTGCAGGCGCTGCTCGACGGTAAAAGCCTGTTCAACGCTCAGCCGCGGTTGTTGATCGCACCGGGCCACACCGCGACTCAGGCGGTGGCTACGGCGCTCGACAGCGTGGCGCAGAAGCTGCGCGCCATCGGCATCATCGACGGCCCGGGTACGACCGACGAGGCCGCTATTGCCTACGCCGAGAACTTCGGCAGTCGCAACCTGTTCATGGTCGACCCGGGCGTCAAGTATTGGGACACCGGCACCAGTTCGACGGTCGACGCGCCCGGCTCGGCTTGGGCAGCAGGCCTGTTTGCCTGGACGGATGCTGAATACGGTTTCTGGGCCTCGCCATCGAACAAGGAGTTGACCGGCATCACCGGTACCGGTCGCGCGGTCGAGTACCTGGACGGCGACGAGACGTGCCGAGCCAACCTGCTCAACAACGCCAATATCACCACCATCATTCGCGATGACGGTTATCGCCTGTGGGGCAACCGCACGCTGTCGAGCGATCCGAAGTGGGCCTTCGTTACCCGCGTTCGCACGCTGTTCATCCTCATGGATGCGGTGCAGGCGGGGCACAAGTGGGCCGTCGACCGTTCGATCACCAAGACCTACGTGACCGATGTCACCAACGGTCTGGATGCGTTCATGCGCGACCTGAAAGCTCAGGGCGCAATCATCAACTTTGAAGTGTTCGCCGACACCGAACTGAACACGGCCAGCCAGATCGCCCAGGGCAAGGTGTATTGGCGCATCCGTTTCACCGACGTGCCGCCGGCAGAGAACCCGAATTTCCTTTTCGAAGTCACCGATCAGTGGATGACCGAAGTGCTTGAAGCAGCCTAAGGGGGCGTAACCAATGATTCCTCAGACTTTGTACAA
>JARDZH010000044.1 GCA_029240955.1 Pseudomonas sp.
AACCTCATGAAGCCTTGCCGATTTACCCGTCTAGTCCTCAGTCGTTAGCGCGCTTACTGTTCTCCCGACGCCCAACGGGAGATCGACATGCACAAGCGCACACTCGGCAACAGTTCACTCGAAGTATCCGCCCTCGGCTTTGGCTGCATGGGCCTGAGCCATGGTTACGGTCCGGCCACGGATACCGAACAAGCCATCGCACTGATCCGCTCAGCCGTTGACCGAGGTGTGACGTTCTTCGACACCGCCGAGGTCTACGGCCCTTATCTGAACGAGCAAGTCGTGGGTGAAGCGCTGGCGCCGGTTCGCGATCAAGTGGTCATCGCCACCAAGTTTGGCTTCACCTTCGGCGACGACAATAAACAGCAGATTCTCAACAGCCGCCCCGAGCACGTTCGGGTGGCCGTCGAGGGCTCGTTGCGTCGACTGAAGACCGATTACATCGATTTGCTCTATCAACACCGCGTTGATCCGGACGTGCCGATCGAAGACGTTGCCGGCGTTGTGAAGGACTTGATTGGCGAGGGCAAGGTTAAGCACTTCGGCCTGTCGGAGGCAGGCGCGCAAACCATTCGTCGTGCCCATGCGGTACAGCCGGTCACGGCGCTGCAAAGCGAATACTCACTGTGGTGGCGCGAGCCGGAGCAGGAAATCCTGCCGACGCTTTGGGAGCTGGGCATTGGCTTCGTGCCGTTCAGTCCGCTGGGGAAGGGGTTTCTCACTGGCACGGTGACGGCTGAGACCACTTACGGCAGCGACGATTTCCGCAGCATCGTCCCGCGTTTCAGCCAATCGGCGCTCCAGGCCAATCAGGCGCTGGTGGTGTTGGTCCGTCAGATAGCCGCGCAGAAACAAGCGACACCGGCGCAGATCGCGCTGGCCTGGCTGCTCGCGCAGGCACCGTGGATTGTGCCGATTCCGGGCACGACCAAACTGCATCGCCTGGAAGAAAACCTCGGCGGCGCGCAGATCACGCTCGATGCGGCCGAACTCAAAGCGATTGATACCGCGCTGGCGCAAGTCCGCATCAAAGGCGAGCGCTACCCTGAATCCCTCAAGGCGCGTGTCGGCCGATGAGTAACGATCACGATCCGCTGCGGCGCACGGTGATCGCCGCATTGGCCAGCGCGCCACTGCTGTCGCTTGCCGACACGCAGAGTGCCGGTGAAACACCGCGTTCTGGCTCGCGCATTCTGGTCGCGTATTTTTCGCGCTCGGGCAATACCCGTGTGGTTGCCGGGCTGATCCAGCGTGGACTGGGTGCCGATCTGTTCGAGATTTGTCCGGCCCACGCTTACCCCGAGGACTATCTGCAAACCGTGGAGCAGGCCCGCCAGGAGCATGACAGTGGCTTCGAGCCCGAGCTGCAGAACAAGGTTCATGCCCTCAGCGACTACGACACGATCTATCTCGGTTTTCCGATCTGGGGTGAAACCGCGCCGCCGATCGTGCGCGCATTCCTCAGCGCCCACGACCTGACCGGCAAGACCCTCATCCCCTTCAACACCCACGGCGGTTACGGCTTGGGCAACAGCCGCAGTGTGCTGGTCAAGCACGCGCCGAAGGCCAAAGTGCTGGAAGGATTTGTGATGGAGGGTGAGCAGGAGCGCAAGACCATGGAACGCGTGAACGGCTGGCTGAACGATCACCCTCTCACGCATTAATCGAATTCTGTACGGAGTGACATCATGAAAAACCGCACGTTGGGCAATGGCCTGGAAGTGTCTGCATTGGGCCTTGGCTGCATGAGCATGACGTCGGCCTACGGGCCGGCAGCCGACCAAGCCAGCATGATCAAGCTGATTCGTTCGGCCCACGAGCAAGGCGTCACCCTGTTCGACACCGCCGAAGCGTATGGCCCGTTCGCCAATGAAGAGCTGCTGGGCGAGGCCTTGCAGCCGATCCGCGAGCAGGTCGTCATCGCCACCAAGTTCGGCTTCGATATCGACCCGATCACCGGCGCACGAGGCGGCGGCACCAATAGCCGGCCGGAGCGTATCCGCGCCGTCGCCGAGGCGTCGTTGAAGCGCTTGCGTACTGATCACATCGACCTGTTTTATCAGCACCGCGTTGATCCGCAGGTGCCCATTGAAGACGTCGCCGGCACCATCAAGGAATTGATCGCCGAGGGCAAGGTCAAGCATTTCGGCCTGTCTGAGGCAGGTGTAGAAACCATCCGCCGGGCCCACGCGGTACAACCGGTCACGGCGGTACAGAGCGAATACTCGCTGTTCTGGCGCGGCCCGGAACTGGAGCTGCTGGCGGTGCTGGAAGAACTGGGGATCGGCTTCGTACCGTTCAGCCCGCTTGGCGCCGGTTTTCTCACCGGTCAGATCGATGAGCACACGCAGTTCGACGCCAGCGACTTCCGTAACTTCGTCCCGCGTTTTTCCCCCGAAGCGCGCAAGGCCAACCTGGCGCTGGTCGATGTGGTGAAAGCCGTCGCTGAGCGTAAGCACGCGACACCTGCGCAAGTCGCGCTAGCCTGGTTGCTCGCACAAAAACCGTGGATTGTGCCGATCCCTGGCACGACCAAACCCCATCGACTGCAAGAGAATCTGGACGCGGTCGAACTGCAATTGACCGGCGACGATCTGCGCGTGATCAACGAGCAGATCGCGCAGATTCAAGTGCACGGTGAACGCCTGCCGGAATCGGCACTGAAAATGACCGGACTCTGAGTCTGCCCAACGCGGCGCCACGGGCGGCGCCGCTTTTCTTGTCTGACCGGAGAACCAATCCGATGAACCGATTGATTGCGCCACTCGTTGCTTTGACACTGATGGCGGCAGAGTCCCAGGCCGCCGGCGAAATCCGCATCACGCCAAACGGCGCGCAGCCCTCGGTCAAGGGCGCGGCGCAAAACTTTACCGGCACGGTGCGCGTTGATGGCCTGTTCAAAGGTGATGCGCCGGCGCGCATCGGCGGCGGCACAGTGACCTTCGAGCCGGGCGCACGCACGGCGTGGCACACCCATCCGCTGGGGCAAACGCTGATCGTCACTGCCGGCGTCGGCTATGTGCAGCAAGAGGGTGGCGCGCGTCAGGAGATCCGTCCGGGCGACAGTGTCTGGATTCCTCCGAACACCCGTCACTGGCATGGCGCCACGGCCAGCAACGGCATGACCCACATCGCCATCGCTGAAGCCGAGGACGGCAAGACCGTCACTTGGGCGGAACAGGTCTCGGATGCGCAATACGCCGGTAAATGAAGTTACGGAATGTGTCGAAGTTGCGCTCCCGGCACGCTGGGGACAATCGACTAGTCGACGTCTAAGCCCCGAATCTGCGGGGTTGCGTCGGGATTTCTGCGATGACTGCTCCGTCGATTCATGAGTTCTGCTCAGGAACCCATGCGCAATATCAGGGTTAATCGCCATAACCAACCTCCGTACGATTCAGCGACACCGCAGCGCCCCGCAATGGATGGAGCCCTTCACGATGATCACTGACACCCGCAACAGCACTACACTTCCCACACTCATGGCGCTCTGCCTTGGCGTCGGGGCGATGTTCAGCGTCACCACTCAAGCAGCCGAGGCTTCGCCCACCATGACCAGCACACCCGCCAGCGCAGCCGGCTTGTCGAGCCAGCAACAAGCCATTCCACTGATCGCGGCGTTCATGGCGACCAGCGACATGCCCAACCTCAATACGGCGCTCAACCAAGGGCTTGATGCCGGCCTGACCATTAGCGAAACCCGCGAAGTTCTCGTGCAGCTCTACGCCTACGTCGGCTTCCCGCGCAGCCTCAACGCCTTGAATGAATTGATGACCGTGGTGCAGGCGCGCAAACAACGCGGCCTTGACGATGCGCCGGGACGTGAGCCGAGCCGGGCGACTCCGGTCGGGGATGAGCTATTGGCAGCGGGTACGGCGAATCAAACGAAAATCTCCGGCGCCCCGGTCAAAGGCCCGGTGTTCGAGTTCGCTCCGGTGATCAACCGGTTCCTGCAAACCCATCTGTTCGGCGACATTTTCGAGCGCGACAACCTCGACTGGCAAAGCCGCGAACTGGCGACAGTCGGGGTGCTGGCAGCGACCCCGGGCGTGGAATCGCAACTGCGTTCGCACATGGCGGCGAGCCTGCGCGTCGGGCTGAGTGCGGCACAGTTGCGCCAGGTCACCGAGCTGCTTGAAAAGCATGGCGATACACAGACTGCCAAGCGGGCAAGCGCAGCGCTGACCCAAGCGCTCGCAACAGCGGGGAAATGACATGAAAACTGCAAAGCATTTACTGAGCGTCACGCTGCTGAGCCTGTTGGCGGGCTGCGCGAACCACTCCGAAGGCCCGCTGCTGATCCAGAAACAAGGCAGCTTCGCCGCCGGCGGAACGATGACCACGGCACCGGGCACCTTCAACCCGCGCCAACCGATGACACCCAACGGCCAGACCTACCACGGGGACCACGCCTACGCCTTCTATCAAATCCCGGCGGACGCGCGAAAACTGCCCATCGTCATGTGGCACGGCGCGGGTCAGTTTTCCAAGACCTGGGAAACCACCGCCGATGGTCGCGAGGGTTTTCAGAACATCTTTCTGCGCCGCCACTACGGCGTCTATCTGATCGATCAGCCCCGGCGTGGTGATGCCGGGCGCAGCATGGTCGAGACCACCATCAAGCCTGTGCCGGACGAACAACTGTGGTTCAACCAGTTCCGCATCGGCCTTTGGCCCCGCTACTTCAACGGCGTGCAAGTGGCACAGGACGCCCAGACCCGCGAGCAGTTTTTCAGGGCAATGACGCCGAACACCGGGCCGTTTGACATGGGTGTGGTCTCCGATGGTGTGTCGGCGCTGTTCGACAAAATCGGCCCCGGCATCCTGTTTACGCATTCTCAGGGTGGCGGGCCGGGCTGGTTGACGGCGATCAAGAACGACAAGGTCAAAGCCATCGTGGCGTTCGAACCGGGCAGCAGTTTCGTGTTTGCTGACGGTGAAGTGCCGGCGCCGATTCCCAGCGCGTTCGACACGGTGCAAGGCACAGCGGTGCCGATGGAGCAATTCATGGCACTGACGCGCATTCCGATCCTGATCCTGTACGGAGACAACATTCCGGAACAGGCAGTCGATCTGCCCGCTCAGGACAGTTGGCGCGCCCGCCTGAAAATGGCCCGGCTCTGGCGTGACGCGGTCAATCGCCATGGCGGTGATGTGCGACTGATACACCTGCCGGAGATTGGCATTCACGGCAATACCCATTTCCCCATGTCGGATCTGAACAACGTGCAGATCGCTGACCTGGTCGCGCAGTTCCTCAAAGAAAAACAGCTGGACTGACCCAAATACTTTTGCAACTGCCGCCCTTTTTTGCTCAGGAGCTTCACGTGAAAAACACTCTCAAAGCCACGCTCATGTCGGCATTGGTCGGTCTCTCGGCGGGCGAAGCGTTAGCCGCTGACTACAAGAAGAACCCGTTCACACTCGCCTATGACGGCGCGATCAGCAAGAACGAGCCGGGCAAGGTCAACATCCACCCGGTCAGCTATAAGCTCAACGGGCTGGACATCGCCGCCAATGTCTACACTCCTGCCAACTACGACGCGAAGAAGAACTACCCGACCGTGGTGGTTGCGCATCCAAATGGCGGCGTAAAAGAGCAAGTCGCCGGTCTCTATGCCCAGCGGCTCGCCGAACAGGGCTACATCAGCATCACGGCCGATGCGGCCTATCAGGGCGCCAGCGGTGGCCAGCCGCGCAGCATCGATAAACCGGCGTATCGCATCGAAGACATTCACGGCATGGCCGATTTCATCAGCCAGTTCGCTGGCGTGGATGACAATCGTCTGGGCCTGCTCGGCATTTGTGGCGGCGGTGGTTATTCGTTGGTGGCGGCGCAAACCGACAAACGCTTCAAATCCCTGGCGACGGTGAGCATGTTCAACTCGGGTCGAGTACGCCGCAACGGCTACAACGACTCGCAAATGAACAGCATCCAGCAACGTTTGCAGCAGGCATCAGCTGCCCGCGCGCAAGAAGCAGCGGGGGGCGCGGTGCTGTATTCGGGGGATGCCAACCTCACCGACGAGCAGATTGCCAAACTGCCTTTCGAACTGTATCGCCAAGGCTATGAGTACTACTGGAAAACTCACGCGCACCCGAACTCGACCTTCAAATACACCACCAGCAGCCTTATTGACCTGATGCGTTTCGACGCCACCGACCATATCGAGTTGATCAATCAACCGTTGCTGATGATCGCCGGCAGCAAGGCCGACAGCCTGTACATGACCCAGGATGCGTTCCCCAAAGCCACCGGCACCACCGACAAGGAAGTGTTCATCCTCGATGGCGCCACCCACATTGAAACCTACTGGGTGCCGCGTTATGTCGATGCCGCGATTGGCAAACTGACCACGTTCTACGCCCGTACCTTGTGATCAACTCTCTGGGGGTCGCGCATCTGTGCGCAACCTGCTTTCATGGATTGATTCCGCGCCCCCTCATGAGAGGTTCTCATCAATGTCCCGCGCCAATCTCAACGACCTGCAAGCCTTCGTGGTCATCACCCGCGAAGGCAGCTTTACCCGTGCTGCCGCACAACTCGGCGTCTCGCAGTCGGCGCTGAGCCACACCATGCGCGCACTGGAAAGCCGCTTGGGTGTGCGCCTGCTGACGCGCACCACACGCAGCGTCTCGCCGACCGAGGCGGGTCAGCGGCTGTATCAATCGATGGCACCGAGGTTCGAAGAGATCGAACTGGAACTGGCCGCCGTCAGCGAGTTTCGCGACACTCCCGCCGGCAATGTGCGGATTCAGGCGTCCGAGCATGCGGCGAACAATATTCTCTGGCCGAAGCTGCTGAAGGTGCTGCCCGACTACCCGGACATCAGGGTCGAAATCACCGTCGATTACGCCCTTTCCGACATCGTCGCGCAGCGGTATGACGCGGGGGTGCGCCTGGGCGAACAGGTAGCCAAGGACATGATTGCCGTACCGATTGGGCCATCGTTGCGCATCGCCGTTGTCGGCTCGCCGCAGTATTTCCAGCATCGGCCTTACCCGATGGAACCGGGAGATCTGGCGGCGCACAACTGCATCAACCTGCGCCTGCCGACTCACGGCAGCCTGATGCAATGGGATTTCGAAAAGGATGGCCACGAACTCAAGGCTCGCGTCGAAGGCCAATGGACATTCAATAGCAGCGTGCCAATTCTGCGTGCGGCCGTGGCGGGATGTGGCTTGGCTTTCCTGCCAGAGGACATGGTGGCGAAGGAGCTTGCCGACGGTAGCCTTGTGCGGGTGTTGGAGGATTGGTGCCAACCCTTTGCCGGTTACCATCTCTACTACCCCAATCGCCGTGAACATTCGTCAGCGTTTGGCGTTGTAGTTGAGGCGTTACTCTACAAGAGCTGAATCATCGACCTTCAAGGCGTCTGAATTTTTTCCGCCCCTCAAACCATGAATGAGCAGAGGATTTTGATCGACTGCGTCGGGCCCGACCGGCTGCAAGGCGGTTTACTGTTGTTTATGAATGGCAGCTATTAGCCGACAGCGGACTGCATAGGCAATTCAGGAGTGCCGTATCCGCATAATCGCATCTGTGATCGCTTTCGCATTTGTACCTAGGGTCTTCACTGCCATCTGCAACAACCTCGACGCCACTGGCCGAAAGTCAAATGGTGACCGCCTCAATGGCCGATGCCAATGCGTCCTAATTGTGCAAAAGTAATGTCAGAACGTCACCAGTGTAAGCGTCCGGCGAAATCACCTCCGAATCCCAGCATAAGGGCGATCGTATCCGCGTATTTTTAAGCGGACGCGATCAACCTTATTAGCAGGATTTCCATGCGCCAACGAAGCTCTTATCCGAAGCTTTTCAAAGCCCAAGTCGTTCAGGAATGCCTGCACCTGGCGCGACGGTGGCCGAAATCTTTACTCCACTCAACGTGTGGTGTCATGTCGAAATTGGCCTCTGCTATCTTGCTGCTCCCGCCGAGAGTCACTTCAACTATTTGGGAGATAAACCACGAGGAGGTCTGGAGCGGAGCTCAAAGTCGTCCCATTGCTCTGGTAGTCGCTGTTCTCCGCAAAAAACGCAAACATAAACATCGCTTAACACCCCTAGGTAATACCCCTTCCTGATATATGGGTGGGTGCACCTTTTCGTCTTTTTTTTCGGATCAGTTGCGGGCCTCATCTGCGCACCACCTTCTTTCCAACAAGTCTGTAAAGATGAGCGACTCGTGCGGAGGGGTTAAAAAAGCCCGTACTGTGTACGGGCAACAGGAGGAGTTACATGAGCAGCCTGCGATGCCGTGGCA
This sequence comes from Pseudomonas sp., assembly GCA_029240955.1. The sequence continues at coordinate 8,265 of JARDZH010000044.1, forward strand.
GGCCTATACGTAGGAAGGCGTCGAGATGGAGGACGTTTCATTTATTTCGCCCTTACCGATGTGCATCAGACAGACGGTTTCCGTGGAAGCCAGAGGATTGTGAGCTCCGGGGGTAACGTGATGCACTGGTTTGGTCTACCGTTCGCTACCGCCACGTGACGACCTTAAAGAAGCCCTCGCCCCACTCTCTTCACGGCGAATGGTGAGCTTAGAGCGGGAGCATACGGGCGAGAACTTGCGCGGCGATCATTTGAATCGGCCACTGAGAAATCGCATGAGCGCTCAGTTACTACGCTTTGGACAGATCGGCAAACTTGGACGCCATATGAGCCACAGCTACCTTACTTGTCGTATCGAACCGCTGACGAATTGGAGCTGAGGCGTCGCTCCGCCCTGATAATTGGAAATATCTGAACTGTTCTCCCATCAAAGCCGTCCACTTCATTACACCCATGATGGAGGTAACGAACATGGCTACGCGACAAGAAAATCTACTCGACTGGCTGCGCGACGCGCACGCAATGGAGCAACAGGCGGAACACATGCTCAAGGCTCAGTCTAAGCG
>JARDZH010000647.1 GCA_029240955.1 Pseudomonas sp.
CAAGCCGAACATCCATATTCACCGACATCAAGGGCAGTAAGCTGATGACGTCGCCAGCGCCGTTGCGCTCGATATGCGCGTAGGCGTTGCCGTAGTAGCAAAGCTGCATAGTCATGGCCTCGCGGAACTCCACGGCAGTCATGTATTGGTTCGGTGAGTAGCGCAGTAGCCGTGCCAGCGGATTATCGAGATTTACCTTGCTGCGGTTATCATTTTTGGTTTCGTAGACATCGAGCGGCAGTCCGGCTGTCACGCTGGAAATCAGGCGAACACACGCAAACACCGTTGCGATCTGCAGCGAGCGCTCGTCGTTGACTACCGAATCGCCCACCACTCCGGACGCTGAGACAGGTCCAGTCTGCGATCCTTTTTCAGGCGTAACCAGCCGGCCGCCGACGAAGAAGCTCGCCATGCGCGCCCAGAACGGGCTGCGGGTGCGCAGGTCAATGCTGTAGTCGGTATCTGCCATTACATGCTCATCGGTCTGGAAAGGAAATCGTCGACAGAGCCCTGCACATCCACGTTCGCGAGGATTCGGCCTATCGCCATGATCAGCGCCACCGCGCCGTCAATCTTGTTGTCATTGCCCTGCTTGATCGGACGCACGATGTCGTCGTTACCAGCCAGGTGCTTACCGATCACATTGCCAATACACCAAGTCATGATCGGATTCCCGTCATGGTGGAACCGCCCAGACTCGATAGCCGCTTCCAGCTCTTTCATGGGGTCGGACATGTTCGTGTAGTTCTGGGTGATCGTGATCGGCGTCAGCCCCTCGTCGTCCAGGTGGTGACTGAGGTTTGTAGCGCCATGCGGGTCAATAGGGCTTTCCCGGACCGGAGCGATATGGTTCGCCTCCTTGCACTCCTCCAGGATGTCGCGGTAATCGATCTCTGCACCCTGAGATGTAAACAGGTGTCCGGTGTTGAGCCAGGCCTGAAACCGCTCGTACATGCGCCGGTTGTCGGTGTTGAATGCTGTGTCCTCTGGAACCCAGAACCGCGGGGCGACACTGTAGTAGTGGATCTTGCCTTCAATCTCGCGCCAGAAAAGCCGCGCCATGGAGTTCATGTCGAGCTTGCGCGCTAGATCGAGGCCGAGGTTGCACTCTTGTCCCTCGAACTGCTCGAGTGTGAGGCTCTTGTCCTCGCAGGCTTTCCAGCTCTCCAGATTGAAAAACCCGGATTTGGCGCTGACCCAAATATTTAGGTGCTTGGTCTTGAAGGTGTTCGTGAACCGGGCCGACCGAATAGCGCGCTGCTGCTGGCTCTCCAGATACTCCTGGAACACCGACACTCCCATGCAGGGATTGGCCTTGGCGAGATTCTTCGGGTCGGTCCAATCGTCCCCTTCGTCGAGCGTCCAGATGTATCCGAACAGTTCTTCGTCAGGGACTGAGCCGTCGAGCATTTCAATCGCCTGGCGACGCTTGTCGTAGCAAGGCCCCTCGATGTTCGCGCCAGCGGTGGTGATGATGAACATCAGCGGCTGCCGCCGCGCGCCCATACCGGTCAGCATCGTGTCGTACTGCGCCGCGGTGTCGTGCTCGTGGAACTCGTCCACGATCGCACAGGACGGCGAGGCACCATCACCTGGATTGCCGATCAGCGGCTCGAAGCGACTACTGTCGGACGGGATGTTCATATTCGAGGCGTTCACCTCGATGCCTGCTGCCTCAATAAGCATGGGCGACCGCTTGATCATCAGGCGAGCTGGGCGGAACACTTCCCACGCCTGTTTCTCAGTGGTCGCACCTGCGTATACCTCAGCGCCAAACTCGTTGTCGGCAACGAACATGCTGATGCCAACACCCGCCGCGATCACCGACTTGCCGTTCTTGCGCGGCACTTCCCAGTAGCTTTCGCGAAACCGCCGGAACGCGCCCTTCTTGCGAACCCAGCCGAATGTCACAGCCAAGCCGAAAGGCTCCAGCGTGATGAGCTGACGTTTGAAGGCCCACTCCCCTTTGGTATGGGGCAGCAGCTGCATCAACCGCAGCTTCTTTTCCGCCTTGGCCGGATCGAACTTGTAGGGGAATGACTTTGAGCGGCTGCGGGCCACATCTTCGAAGTGGCGTTCGATGGCCTGGTGGATATACCGACAGGCGGGAAACTTTCTTTTGAGAACGGTCTTTGCCCACGCCATTGCCTTGTCGACGTTGGTGTAGGTCGTTCTGGTCATCAGGATCCTAAGACTTCAGCGAAGGCGTTGGTTGATTGCTGTTTGTTGCCCCCGATGATTCGGGTACGGCTGGCCGGGTCCAAACCCAGTAGAGAGCCAAAGGCAACCATCTGACGCATGGCCTCGTTGGCCGCAGTCAGCGCCGGGTTCTTCATCGGGCTGCCCTGCGAGGACTCGACCACGATGCCGAACTGTTGAACCGACTCTTCGGCCATCCGCCATTTCGCATAGGCAGTGCAAAACGCCTCGACGTTATGCAGGTCGGTCAGGGCAACTACGTGCTCGCGCAGCAACTCCGGGATCACCATGCGCCACATGTCCGCGGCGCGGGCGCTCAGCCAGTCCGGCGGATCGATGTTGGTGACCTGAGAAAACTTGGGCTCGGCTGTGTTGAGCGCTCGCTTGCCTGGATTTCC
>JARDZH010000045.1 GCA_029240955.1 Pseudomonas sp.
GTCTTTTTCGTGAACGTCCCACAGCGACGACCAGCAACCGACATCGCTCCAGCCGGCCGACAGCGGCACGACGCAAGCGCGCTGGGTTTTTTCCATCACAGCGTAGTCGATGGAGTTGTCAGGGCAGCAGGCGAACGTCGCGGCGTCGATTTCGATAGCGTCGCCGTCATGCGTGCTGCGTTCGAGGGTCAGCATGCAGGTGTCGTAGATGTCCGGATCGTGCTTCTTCAGTTCTTCCAGGAAGCGGCTGGCGCGGAACAGGAACATGCCGCTGTTCCAGTAGTAACCACCCGCTTCAACGAACTCGGCGGCACGCACTTCGTCCGGCTTCTCGACGAATTGCGAAACGCGGCTCACGCCTTCCGGCAGCAGCGCGTCAGCGGTGGACTTGATGTAACCATAACCGGTTTCCGGCTTGTTGGCCGGTACGCCGAACAGCACCATCTCGCCACGCTCGGCAGCGACGGTGGCCAGGGCCAGCGCGCGTTGCAGGGCCTTCTGGTCTTCGATGACGTGGTCAGCCGGCATGACCAGCATCAGGCCGTCGTTACCGTCGTTGACCAGCTTCATCGCCGTCAGGGCAACGGCCGGTGCAGTGTTGCGACCGAACGGTTCCATCAGGATGGCCTGGGTTTCAAGCTTCAGCGCCGCCAACTGCTCGTTGACGATGAAGCGGTGTTCCTTGTTGCAAACCACGATCGGCTGCTGCATGCCGTCGAACACCAGGCGTTCGAGAGTCTGCTGGAAAAGGGTGTGTTCGCCGGTCAGCGCCAGGAACTGTTTAGGGAATTGCTTACGCGAAAGCGGCCAGAGTCGTGAGCCGCTACCACCTGACAAGATTACTGGAATCATTTTGTTACTCCGATAGCATTCAATTTGGGCTGTACGTCGTGTCTGTCGTTTCTTTCTCTTTCTTGTCCCGCGTCGGCCGGTCTGCGTACAGACCGACCGATTCAATCCTTAGCGCGTTTCAACCGGTGGCTTGACCCACACTGGCGAAAGGCTGGTGCCGCTGCCGGTGATGTAGAGCACGGCGGCTTCGCCGCGTTCCAGTGCCACAGGCTTCACGTCGGAAACTTTTTTGTCGCCGTCGAACAGCGCCAGGCTGACTTTGACCGGGTTGATTTCACGCTCGCCGGTGCCCTTGGCTGCTACGGTCTTCACCACCTCGGTCTTGCCATCGGCAGTCTTGAGGGTCAGCGACTTGTCGCTCAGGTTCTGTACGCGAACCAGGGACTTCTGCTTGTTGCGGAACGGAGGCTCTTCGACCAGCTGCGGCTTGCCGCTGGCGTTGTTCACCAGGGTGTAATAGTGGTCGCTCGCCAGTTTGACCGGCACGGTCTGGCTGCCCAGCTTGGCGGTGTAGTCGCCCTGCGGCATGAAGCTGAACGCGGTGCTGCCCAGTGGCGCGACTTCGTTCAGGTTGGTGTTGCCGACGCTGGCGCTGATTTCAGCGCTGGAAGCGTTGTAAACGCGCACGAAGGTCGAGCCTTTCGGAGCGGTCGGGCCGTACAGAGCCGAGTCACCTGCAAACGCTTGCAGGGACATCAGGCCCAGGCCAGCGGCCATGGCGCAGGTTTTGAACAGGCGGTTTTTAGCCAGACGATTTGGAGTTTTCTGTAAGGTCATGAGTCAGTCCTCTCAGTTTTGCGCCCGGTTGGGCGACTCGGATTGTTTGGCGTTTAGTGCCAGGTTTTCTTGGGTATCACGCGACTTCTTCAGCTCTGCGATCCATTGAGGATCGAACTCGCCAAGATCGTTGTGAGCGGGCAGATAACGTTCAGGGAATTCCCAGATCACCACTTGCGGAGCGGAGTTCTTGAACGCATCGGTTTGCAGGTACTTGAGCATCGGCAGAATCGGGCCATGGCCGTCTTCGGCGTAGTTGACGACGTCGCTGCGCAGTGCCTGTTTCAGAGCACCCACGAAGTTCCAGTTAGGGTTGGCGCTGTAGCTGGTGCCGACCAGACCGACCGGTACGTCGCTGTCAGCAAACAGCGCGTCGTCGCCGGCGGGTGCGCCTTCAACCAGGTCGGTGCTGCGTTTCTGCAGTTCGTCGGGCTTGGGCAGCATGTTGCTGAACAGCGGGTCGAGCGGCAGGAACGTGGTCAGGTCGCCCTTGTACGGAGCGGTGTCCACGGCCTGAGTCACGAACTGCTCAGGCTCGCCTTCCAGCGGCGCCTTGGCGGCGATGGTCACGCCCAGTTGCTGCGCGGCCACTTCTGCACCCATCGGGGTCCAGTGGGTGTCGGTGCGCAGGAACACCTGACCTTGTTGCTTGGCCGCTTGCAGCGGTGCCAGCAGATCAGGCGCAACGATGCCGGCCTTGGCGACCTCGGCGTGGAATTGCTGGTACAGATCGACGTGCAGGCTGGCCGGCTTGTTGTCACCGATGTGCTCGGGATACAGGCGGGTCTTGGCCGGCACGATGGCCAGAACCAGTTTGCTGCCCTTGGCTTCCAGCGCATCACGTACACCGCGGATCAGCGCCAGGTTGTCGGCTTCGTTCTGCTCGCCATTGACGACTGCGTCGAACTCTTCGTCGGTGAACAGCCACTGGTCCTTGCCCAGCACAACACCCGGGCGGCCTTCGTTGAACAGCTTGTAATCCAGCGCTGCCCAGAGGTTGGTGCCCAGACGCTTGATCGGGAACTCGTCGTCGTAGTGCGTTTCCGCCGCCTTGGTCCACTTGCCGTCGAGCACGGTGGTCTCGGCGGAGGTGGAGAAGTTGGCGAAGCTGCGCAGCGACCAGATCCCGAGCACCAGCAACAGGCCCATGAAGATCGCGATGTAGAGGATTCGTAATGAACGGGTCATGTCAGTCTCCTCAGAACTGGAAGTAAAGGAACGGCGAGAAGCTCTGCGCCGAAAGTTTGAGAATCGAGGCAATGAACAGCAGCAGGATCAGTGCGCGCATGGCGTAGCGGGACCAGTCGACAGTCCAGTAAGCCGGTTGCACTTGAGCCTCGGCGCCCACGGTGTAGCCAGGCAGATGCAGGCTGCCAGGGTTGTCGCCCGGTACCGCTTTGATGGTGCCTGGCTGCGCGGTCGCAGGACCGTCGGCCTTGGCGGACTTGCGGTCGTCGGCTTCGCGGTTCTGGTAGAAGTCGCGCAGGCCGAAGAAGGCCAGCGTGGCGTAGGCCAGGATCAGGGTTGCAACCTGCAGGCCGGTGAGGCTTGCGCGGTTGAGTTCCGACAGCTGCCAGTCGCCGAAGCTGAACATCGCGCCGTACATGCGAGTGGCGACGTGCATGTTCTCGGCCCGGAAGATCACCCACCCGGTGACAACGAGCAGGAAGGTGAAGGCCCAGCGGATCACGTTGAAGCTGTACGGCTTGGTGTTGATGCCGATCGCTTTTTCGATCGCCAGCCACATACCGTGCCATGCACCCCAGATGATGTAGGTGACGTTGGCGCCGTGCCACAGACCGCCCAACAGCATGGTCAGGAACAGGTTGCGGTAGGTCGCGAACTTGCCGCCACGGTTGCCGCCCAGCGTGATGTACAGGTAGTCACGCAGCCAGGTGGACAGGCTGATGTGCCAGCGACGCCAGAACTCGGTGATCGACTGACTGATGTAAGGCTGCTTGAAGTTTTCCATGAAGCGGAAACCCATCATCAGACCCAGACCGATCGCCATGTCGCTGTAACCGGAGAAGTCGAAGTACAGCTGCGCGGTGTAGGCCAGTGCACCCAGCCAGGCATCGCCTGTCGTGGGGTTCTGCAGCGCGAAGCAGTGGTCGGCAACCACTGCCAGGGTGTCGGCGATGAACACTTTCTTGATGAAGCCCTGCATGAAGCGCGTGCAGCCTTCGGAGAACTTGTCCAGCGTGTGCGTGCGGTTGTTGAACTGGTCGGCCAGGTCACGGAAACGCAGCACGGGGCCGGCGATCAAGTGCGGGAAGATCGCGACGAATGCAGCGAAGTCGATCAGGTTGCGCGTGGCCGGTGTGTCGCCGCGATACACGTCGATGATGTAGCTGATCGACTCGAACACGTAGAACGAGATACCGATTGGCAACAGCACGTGCGTCAGGATGAACGGCTCCAGGCCCATGGAAGTCATGGCCGCGTTGATGCTGTCCACGCCGAAGTTGGCGTACTTGAAGTAGCCGAGGATGCACAGGTCGACCACCACGCCCAGCAGCAGCCAGCGCTGCGCGGGTTTGGTTCTGACCCCGGCCGCACCCACTCGCAGGCCGATCCAGTAGTTCCAGACGGTTACGCCAATGAACAGCGCCAGGAAGTCCACGCGCCACCAGGCATAAAAGATGTAACTGGCGATCAGCAGCAGCAGGTTGCGATAGCGTTGCCCGCTCAAGTAGTACAAGCCGAGGAAGATCGGCAGGAACAAGAACAGGAACACGTTGGATGAGAAAACCATCCTTATCTCTCCGTAGGTCCAACATTCAAGGGCTCAAGGCCCCCCCAAACCCCCCGTCAGAAACGGGGGGTGAATCACTTACATCCGGTCCCGTCCTTGTGGGAGGGAGCGAAGCTCGCGACGGCATTCGTACAGCCGATACAAAGGCTGCAGATGTACCGGCCTCATCGCGAGCTGCGCTCCCTCCTACAAGAGCGCGGTGTATCAAGAACCGTTTTTGTCGCCTTTCTCGTGCTCTGGGTCGTAGACCTTGGTCAGGTCACCGCCCAGGCGGAAGGTTTTGAACGGCTGCTTTTCATGCTTCTGTTCCAGCACATCCGGGCTGCAGCTGTAGAGCGAGCAGTACGGTTCGAGCCAGGCGTACTTCGGATCTTTTTTCAGATCCTCCATGTCCTGTTTCTGGCCACCGCGCGAGGCAAAATCTTCAGGGTCCTTCACGCCCGCCAGCACCCGATCCGCCAGACGCTTGAGCGCTGCGTTGTTTTCCTGACGCAGATCGACACCGTTGGCCTGAGCGAAACTGGCGATCATCGCCAGCGGCGGCAATGCATAGTTGTGGTAGGCGAGGGCACGCTGACGACGCTTGATCTCGTTCGGCAGGAAGCCGTCCTTGTCCACTTGATTGGCCGCAACCTTGAACTCCTTCACGGCCCAGTCGAACAAGTCCCGACGGTTGGTCGCGACAGCCGTTGCCATCACCGACCAGGCCGCCCAGTACGAGTGGTTGTTCACTTTTTCCAGCGGCAGATTGCTCCAGTCGCTGACCACCTGTTCACCCAGCTTGCTGAACCAGGACTCGATGAGCTGCGCTTCCTGCTGACGGTTGGCCAGCGGCTGCGAGTCGGAGAACTTCAGGCGCAGATAGGAAGCCGCCATGCTGCCCAGCGCCCATTTGCGCATGGACTTGCCGGTGTGGTTGAAGTCGGTGGACTCCAGCGCATCGGCCTTGGCCCAGGTCGTGAGCATGTTCAACGCGCAATCGAGCTGTTCAGGACGGCCGTCGCGCATGTACTGCATGACGACCTTGCTGATACCGCGCTCAAGCGTGGTGATGTCGTTGGTCGCTTCGCGGAACGCTTTTTCCGACTCTTCATTGAGCGTGGCGCGCGCCTTGTCCGAGCCTTCGTACTTGCTGCGAAACACCAGTTTGTCGGTGTAAGGCTTGGGCACGGCTTCGCACTTGAAGTCATGATCGCCGGTCTTCACTTTCTCGATCGGCGCGTCATAACCCTTGGGCGGGACCAGTGTCGCGGCTGCGGATGCGCCTGTGGCCCAGGCCATCGACGACAGGATTGCCATCGACAGCAGGGTAGGGCGGATCAGTTTCGGAGTCTGCATCGGTCACCTCATAGTCCGGCTTGAGCGGTCTGTTGCGCAGCGCTTGGCAGCACGTTGCGCTTGCATACTTTGGCTTCGACTTTCTGTGGTGCGGTGCCGGCTTCCGGTCCCTGGATTTCCAGCGCCAGCAATTGCTGGTCAGCCCAGTCCTCGTCCTCGCGCAACTGGAACGCAAAGCGACCGTCGGTTTCGGAGGTGTTGGGCTTCTCGATCTTCACGTCTTCATGACGGCCGTTCATGTACCAGAGACGGGCCTGAAGGGTTTTCACCGAGGTATCGGCGAACTTGATATCGATCTGGTTGTTGCCGTTGCGGATGTCCTTGATGCCGTTCCTGCCGTTGACCAGCACTTCGTTGTTACCCGGCTTGAGCGTGGTGCTCGCGCTCATGACAGCCGGCTTGCCTTCGCAGCCGTTGCCGTCCAGCAACGCCAGCATCTGGCGATAGATGGTTTCCTGGTCGAGGCGATACAGCGGCGAGAATTCCCAGATCAGGATCTTCGGTGGACGCTGCTGGAAGTCTTCGCTGCCCAGGTACTGGATCATCGAACCTTCCAGACCGCCGCCGGGGAAGGCCACGTTCATGACGTCGGCGCTCAGGTACTCCTGAAGGAAGCCGCCGAAGTTGTAGTTCTTGCCACTGTGGCTGGTGCCGACCAGGGTGATTTCCGGGTTGCCGGAATCGCCGAACAGGTCGCCATCGCCCGCCTCGCCCTTGGGCTCGGTGCTGAACTGGTCCATGTACTGGATGGCGTAGCTGGTGCCGCACAGCTGGCCGGCCATGTTATGCAGGGTGCCGGTCTTGCCCATGCGCCCGGAGATCTTGCTTTCGAACTCGCGCTTGGGAATATCGCCGTAACCCGGAATCTTCTTCACGGTTTCAGCCACGATTTTGGCCGTGCGCTGCGCACCGTATGGCGTCCAGTGCTGGTCGCCGCGGAAGTAGAAGTCGTGAGCCTGTTGCTCGTTGGTCAACGGCGACAGGTCAGGCACCCAGTAACCCATCTTGCTGAAACGACCGAGCATGGCCTGGTAGTTTTTCAGCGCGGTGTCGTAGTCGAACTTGTTGCGCTCGGTCGGCAGCAGCTTGTTGCGATCGACCAGGCCACGCGTCGGCTGATACACCACGACCAGTTCCACACCCTTGCGCTTGAACGCATCGTGCAGCTGCTTCATGCGGCGATAGCCGGCCGGCGTGGTGTCGAACTGGGTGCGCAGGTCTTCCTGGGTACGGAACAGCCAGTCGCCTTCCGCCTGTACCAGCGTGGTGAAGTTCTGCTGATAACGCGTGGTGTAGTTGCGCGCGTCATGCGCGGCAGGGCACAGGCTGCAGCACGGCTCGGCGGTAAAGGTCGGCGCCTGCGTCTCATCGGCGCGGGCCACACCGGCTGCCGCCATGAGCGCAGCGGTCAGGCTCGAAAGGCTCAACAGTTTGATCAAATGTGCGTGCATAAACATACCCTTTCTCATTCCCGCAGCTCTGTCTGGGTTTCCACGGGATCGATCAATACGGCTTTCTTCTGGCGAACCAGCAGGTCAAGGATTTCATCCTGGCGATCGCCCAACACGCCGTTGAAGCTGATGCCGGAGGCTTTGGTTGGCGACAGCATCGCCACGCGATACAGCTCGACGCTGAGCGGCGAATCGATGGACAGCGGGCCGGAGCCGTTGCTGGTCAGCTCGCCACCGACCACGATCAGCGACACCTGGGCATCGAACGGGTCGAGCTTGATGTCACGGTCGGTGTCGGTCAGATCCTTGATGTGGCCGTAAACGCCCATCAGCCCGTTGGCCATGGCGACGTTTTCGTAGAGCTTGATGTTCACGCTGTTACGCACGCGGATACCGTGGCGCTGGTTGGCGATCACGCGGTTGCCCCACAACAGGTTGTCGCCGCTTTCGTACAAGGTGATGCCGTCGGTGTGGTTCTGGTACACCTCGTTGTAAGCGACGATGTTGTTGACGCTGTTACGGTCCAGTACCACGCCGGACAACTTGTTGTTGTGGCTCTTGTTGCGGAAGATGAAGCTGTTGTCCACCTCACGGGAAATGATGATCCCGTGCTTTTTCTTGGTGCCGTACACATCGTTCTCGGCAATGATCAGACCGTGCGAACGGTCGTGAGGGTCGATGCCGTAGACGATGTTGTCGCGGTAGGTGTTGCCCTTGACCACGAAGTCGCGGGTTTCGTAGCAGTAGAAGCCGTACCAGAAATCGGAGAATTCCGAATCGACGATCCAGCCGGTCGGCTCGGGACGCTTGAGCACCTTGGCGGTGTTGGGCGTGTACTGCGAAATACTGATGCCGTACGACTTGCTCTGGTCATAGCCCATGCTCGCCATCTTGCTGTTGGCGATCCAGGTTTCCGAACCGCCCCAGGTCAGCACGAACGGGCGGAACTCGTCGGGCTTGCGATAGGTGGCAAGGCCGTTGCGCGACTCGCTCCAGGCGTTGACCTGAGTGTGAGTGATCAGAAGCTTGCCTTCGCTGACCAGGAACGAACCCTTTTCCTGAGACAGACGCAGTTCCTTAGTCTTCTTGTCGATCTCGAAAATGCCGGTTTCCTTGACCAGAATCGGCAGACGCGCGACGTAGACACCCGGCGACACCTCGCTCAGAAACTGCTTGGGCACTTTCTTCGCCAGGTCCTGCAGGTTCACGTAGCCGTCGGAAATCATGATGGCCTGCGGGATGCCGCGCTGGCGCGCAACCCATTCGGCCATCTTGTTGTCACCGCCGATGAATTCCTTCAGACCGGTTTCTTCCATCATCCGGGCCACGACAACTTTGCCCGGCTTGCTGCGATCGATCTTCTTCAGCGCCGCTTCAGCGGTGTAGCCACTGACGTCCGGCAGAACCGGCTTGTCCATCTTCAGCGGCTCGACTGGCGGGCTGGTGATGGTGTAGTTATTGGCGCGCTGCAGTTCCTTGACCAGACCGCTTGCCGGGTCGCCCGCCACCGGGGTGTTGGCCAGCGCCGCCGTGCTGGCGAGCAAGGTGCTGCCCAGCACTGCGCTTGCGAGCAGGGCGAGGGGCAACGAGCGCTGACGCG
>JARDZH010000648.1 GCA_029240955.1 Pseudomonas sp.
ACCGTTGCCGACCTCATGCATTACGGCACCACGCTGCTGACCCGTGAGCAGGTCATGGAAGGCATCCCGGAAATGATCCCGGAAATCCAGGTGGAGGCCACGTTTCCGGACGGCACCAAGCTGGTCACCGTGCATCAACCGATTGCCTGAGGTACGCGCATGACTGAAGTAATCCGCGATGCCGTGCCGGCCGATCTGCCGGGCATCCTCGCCATCTACAACGACGCGGTGCTCAACACCACGGCGATCTGGAACGAAATGCCGGTGGATCTCGCCAACCGGCAAGCCTGGTACGAAGCCCGGCACGTTCAGGCCTATCCTATTCTGGTCGCGGTGGACGACGCGGGCGATGTACTGGGTTACTCATCGTTTGGCGACTGGCGACCGTTCGAAGGCTTCCGGCACACCGTCGAGCACTCGGTGTACATCCGCGCCGACCAGCGCGGCAAAGGACTGGGACCTCGTTTGATGGCCGCGCTGATCGAGCGCGCCAGAGCCTGCGACAAGCACATGATGGTGGCGGCCATCGAAAGCGGTAACGCCGCGTCCATCGCCTTGCATGAACGACTGGGCTTCAAGACCACCGGGCAGATGCCGCAAGTCGGCACCAAGTTCGGGCGCTGGCTGGACCTGACCTTCATGCAGCTCGACCTTTCGCCCGGCGCGCAAGCGCCTGCGTCACAAGCCCCTGAATCTCTTTAGGACATCGCCATGAACCCTGCACAGCTAAGACGCGTGACCGCTGAAAGCTTCGCCCACTACCGCGAAGGCCTGGCGGCGCTGTTGATCGAGACCGTTCTGAATGGCGCGTCGGTCGGGTTCATGGCCGATATCGACCGTGATCAAGCGCATCGCTGGTGCGACGGACTCAAAGCGGATCTCACCGATGGCGGGCTGCTGCTCTGGGTAGTGGTGGAGAACGAGAACGTCATCGCCAGCGCGCAATTGGCGCTGTGCCAGAAGCCCAACGGGCTCAATCGCGCCGAAGTGCAGAAATTGATGGTGCTGCCCAGCGCGCGTGGCCGCGGTCTGGGCCGGCAGCTGATGGAGGCTGTCGAACTGGCCGCCGGCAAGCACAAGCGCGGGCTTCTGTATCTCGATACCGAAGCCGGTTCCGCTGCCGAATCCTTTTACCGCGCGCTCGATTACACCCGTGTCGGCGAGCTGCCAGATTACTGCGCCACTCCGGACGGTCGCTATCGGCCGACTGCCATCTACTTCAAAACCCTGGGGCAACCGACATGATTCCTGGTCAATACCAGATCCAGCCCGGAGACATTGAGCTCAACGCCGGACGGCGCACGATCAGCCTGACCGTTGCCAACAGTGGCGACCGGCCGATTCAGGTGGGCTCGCACTTTCACTTTTTCGAGACCAACGACGCGCTGACGTTTGACCGTGCCGCCAGCCGGGGGATGCGTCTGAATATCCCTGCCGGCACCGCCGTGCGCTTCGAGCCGGGGCAGTCTCGGGAAGTCGAGCTGGTGGACCTGGCCGGGCTGCGCAAGGTGTATGGGTTTGCCGGCCGCGTCATGGGCGATCTCTGATTTTCTCTACGCCGTAGGAGCGCGCTTGCCCGCGACAAGGTCGGAACGGCCTTCCTCCGTTGCTGTGGCTGACATTTTTACACGCTCTTCCGATCTGCAGCCGGTCGCGGGCAAGCGCGCTCCTACATGGAATAGCTATGAAAATATCCAGACAAGCCTACGCCGACATGTTCGGCCCCACCGTCGGCGACAAGGTTCGCCTGGCGGATACCGAGCTGTGGATCGAAGTCGAGAAGGACTTCACCACCTATGGCGAGGAAGTGAAATTCGGCGGCGGCAAGGTGATCCGGGACGGCATGGGCCAGGGCCAACTGCTGGCAGCTGAAGTGGTCGACACCCTGATTACTAACGCGCTGATCATTGACCACTGGGGCATCGTCAAGGCTGACGTCGGTCTCAAGGACGGCCGCATCGCTGCCATCGGCAAGGCTGGCAACCCGGATATCCAGCCGGACGTCACCATCGCGATCGGCGCGTCTACGGAAGTCATCGCTGGCGAGGGCATGATCCTGACGGCTGGCGGCGTCGACACGCACATCCACTTCATCTGCCCGCAGCAGATCGAAGAAGCGCTGATGAGCGGCGTGACGACGATGATCGGCGGCGGCACCGGCCCGGCGACTGGCACCAACGCGACCACCGTCACGCCGGGGCCTTGGCACATGGCGCGCATGCTTCAGGCGGCAGATTCGTTTCCGATGAACATCGGCTTCACCGGCAAGGGCAACGTCAGCCTGCCTGGCCCGCTGATCGAACAGGTCAAGGCGGGTGCGATCGGTCTCAAGCTGCATGAGGACTGGGGCACGACGCCAGCGGCCATCGATAATTGCCTGAGTGTGGCTGACGACTATGACGTGCAGGTCGCGATTCACACCGACACGCTCAACGAGTCCGGCTTCGTCGAGACCACGCTGGGCGCGTTCAAGGGCCGGACCATTCACACCTATCACACGGAAGGTGCCGGCGGCGGCCATGCGCCGGACATCATCAAGGCGTGCGGCTCGCCGAACGTGCTGCCCAGCTCGACCAACCCGACTCGCCCGTTCACCCGCAACACGATCGACGAGCATTTGGACATGCTGATGGTCTGCCATCACCTGGACCCGAGCATCGCCGAGGACGTGGCTTTCGCCGAAAGCCGCATTCGCCGGGAAACCATTGCCGCCGAAGATATCCTTCACGATCTGGGTGCGTTCTCGATGCTCAGCTCCGACAGCCAGGCCATGGGCCGGGTGGGTGAAGTCATCCTGCGCACCTGGCAAACCGCCGACAAGATGAAACGCCAGCGCGGCCCGTTGCCGGGAGACGGCCCGGGCAATGACAACTTCCGCGCCAAGCGCTACATCGCCAAATACACCATCAACCCTGCGATCACTCACGGCATCAGTCATGAAGTGGGTTCGGTCGAAGTGGGCAAATGGGCCGATCTGGTGCTGTGGCGACCGGCCTTTTTCGGCGTCAAACCTACCCTGATTCTCAAGGGTGGCGCCATCGCCGCCAGCCTGATGGGCGATGCCAACGCGTCAATTCCGACACCGCAGCCGGTTCACTATCGCCCGATGTTCGCCAGCTATGGCAGTTCGCTGCATGCAACCAGCCTGACGTTCATCAGTCAGGCAGCTTTCGATCTGGGTGTGCCGGAATCGCTGGGGCTCAAGAAACAGATCGGTGTGGTGAAAGGCTGTCGCAGCGTGCAGAAGAAGGACCTGATCCATAACGATTATCTGCCGGACATCGACGTCGACCCGCAGACGTATCAGGTCAAGGCCGACGGCGTGCTGCTGTGGTGCGAACCCGCTGACGTATTGCCCATGGCGCAGCGTTACTTTCTGTTCTGAACCATCCGCCATCGCTGGATCCGGAGCCTTGCGCTCCGGGTTCAAGAGACACCCTGGCGAGCCGATAAACATTGCTGTTGGGCATCCGTCGCAGGGAGTACTATGCGCCGGTC
>JARDZH010000046.1 GCA_029240955.1 Pseudomonas sp.
GAACGGGAACAGTTCGCGCTGATCACGCAGCTTGGCGAAGTCCTGCGAAGCCAGCATCTTGTCGAACGAGGCTTTCCACCAGTCGTACTCTTCGTCGGTGACTTTCGGGCCCAGATAGAAGCCACGCACTACAGGCCAGACGATGTCGTAACCCTGTTCCTTGGCCGTCGGGATGTCCTTCATTTCCTCTTCTTCTAGACGCTTGTCGGAGAAGACCGCCAGCAGGCGCATGTCGCCGCTGAGAATGTGCGGCATGGAGTCGGAAATGTCGGTACTGCCGACCTGAATGTGCCCGCCGAGCAGTGCAGTTGCGATTTCGCCGCCGCCTTCCAGTGCTACATAGCGTAACTTGCGTGGATCGATGCCGGCGGCCTTGGCGATCAGTGCGGTCTGCATCCAGTCCTGGCTGCCCACGGTGCCACCGGAACCGATGACGACCTTGCCTGGATCGGCCTTGAGTGCTTGTACGAGATCATCCAGCGTCTTGTAAGGCGAATCGCTCTTCACTGCGATCGCGCCGTAACTGGTGCCAACCGCCGCCAGCCAACGTACCGCGTTCTCATCGAAGCGCCCGAACTTGCCCTGCGCCAGATTCAGCAACGAACCGCTGGACCAGGCGACCAGAGTGCCCGCATCGGCAGGGCGCTGAGCGACCACCGCGTTGTAAGCCACCGCACCAACGCCGCCGGGCATGTAGGTCACACGCATTGGCGAAGTCAGAATCTTCTCGTTGATCAGCGCGCTCTGGATCAGCTTGCAGGTCAGGTCGAATCCACCGCCAGGCGAAGCCGGCGCGATGCATTCCGGACGCTTGGGCTCAGCGGCGAACAGTTGGGTGGCAACCAGCATGCAGCCGGCGGTGACGGTCAGATGACGCAGGGATAATTTCATGTGCAGTCTCCAGAAGCTTTTTTGTTTTTGGTTCAGAGAAGCGGTAGGCAGTTGTCGGGCGCGCGAAAACGCGGCGCGACGTCAGGACACGGCGGTGCGAAGGTGTGGGAAAAACAGAACGTGCGAAGGCGTGGCGCGAGGGCCGGCAACGGTGGATAACAAACGGGAAGGAACAGTCGATACAGCCGCAAGGGGCATGAACATGGCGTGGCTCCGATTTTTGTTTTTATTGTCCAGATGTGTCGAGACATCTGTAATCGTACCCGTTCTTGCGGGTCGTACCGCGATGCTAACCTTTCAATTTGTTTCCGGATGGGCGCAATCTGGCATCCAATTGTTTCGGTGCTTCACAGTGCGCAGTACCGCTGTACACTCCGGCGCGCTGGCCCTGATCACCATTCACAAGCAGGAGACGACGATGCGTGTTCTTCTCGTCGAAGACCATCTGCAACTGGCGGAAAGCGTGGCGCAAGCGCTCAAGAGCGCGGGCCTCAACGTCGATGTGCTGCATGACGGAGTTGCTGCCGATCTGGCATTGAGCAGCGAGGAATATGCCGCTGCGATTCTGGACGTCGGGTTGCCGCGCATGGACGGTTTCGAGGTGCTGGCACGGCTGCGAGCGCGCAGCAAGAATCTGCCGGTCCTGATGCTGACAGCGCGCAGCGACGTCAAGGACCGTGTGCACGGGTTGAACCTGGGTGCAGACGATTATCTGGCGAAACCTTTCGAGTTGTCGGAGCTGGAAGCTCGGGTCAAGGCGTTGTTGCGCCGTAGCGTACTGGGCGGTGAGCGGCAGCAACGCTGCGGGGTCCTGGCCTACGACCTCGACACGCGTCGCTTCACGCTGGGCGGTGAGTTGCTTGCGCTGACCTCCCGCGAGCAGGCGGTGCTCGAAGCCCTGATCGCTCGGCCGGGCAGGGTGATGAGCAAGGAACAGCTCGCGGCGCAGGTGTTTGGTCTGGACGAGGATGCGAGCCCGGACGCCATCGAGATCTACATTCACCGTCTGCGCAAGAAGCTCGATGGGCATTCGGTCGCGATCGTCACGTTCCGTGGCCTGGGTTACCTGCTGGAAAGTCGCGATGAATAACGACAGCCTGCGTTGGCGGCTGTTGTGGAACCTGGCTTTGCTGTTGGTGGTTTTGATGCTGGCCAGCGGTATGAGTGCTTACTGGAACGGGCGTGAAGTAGCGGATACCGCCTACGACCGAACGCTCCTAGCGTCGGCGCGCACCATTGCTGCCGGGCTGACTCAGCGTGACGGCACGCTGAGCGCGGACATTCCCTACGTTGCCCTGGATACGTTCGCCTACGACAGCGAAGGGCGTATCTACTATCAGGTCAACGATATTCACAAGAAGCTGATTTCCGGCTTTGAAAATCTTCCCTCACCGCCGCCCGGCACGCCGCGCACCGACGACTATCCGGCGCTCGCCAGCTTTTATAACGGCCGTTACCTGGGGCAGGACGTCCGCGTGGTCAGCCTGCTCAAGCCGGTGAGCGAGCCGGGCATGAATGGCATCGCGGAAATTCGCGTCGCCGAAACTCAAGAAGCCCGAGTCGGCATGGCGCGAAGTCTGATGGCCGATACGCTTCTGCGTCTGGGCATGCTGGGCGGCGGCGCATTGCTGCTGGTCTGGTTTACGGTCAGTGCCGCCCTTCGCCCGCTGGAGCGCTTGCGCAACGCAGTGGAAGAACGCCAGCCGGACGATCTGCGCGCATTGCCGATGGTCGAGGTTCAGCACGAGCTGCGCCCGCTGGTGAACGCCCTCAACCATTTCACCGAGCGTCTGCGCCTTCAATTCGAGCGCCAGGCGCAGTTCATTGCCGATGCGGCGCACGAGTTGCGCACACCGCTGGCGGCACTCAAGGCGCGGGTCGAATTGGGACTGCGCGAGCAAGACCCGATGCAGTGGCGCCATACGCTGGAAGCCGCCGCGCAAGGCACGGATCGGCTCACGCATCTGGCCAATCAGTTGCTGTCGCTGGCCCGTATCGAAAACGGCGCGCGAGCCATCGCCGAGGGCGGTGCGCAGGAGCTGGATCTCAGTCAGCTGGCACGTGAACTGGGAATGGTAATGGCGCCGCTGGCCCATGCACGAGGTGTCGCGCTGGCGCTGGAGGCCGAAAAGCCGGTTGTGCTGCGGGGCGAGCCGACCTTGCTCAACGAGCTGGTGAGCAATCTGATCGATAACGCTCTGGCGCACACGCCCGCAGGCGGCAACGTCGTGCTGCGGGTCTATGAGCCGGGCGTTCTGGAGGTCGAGGATGACGGCCCGGGCATTCCGCTCGCAGACCGAGATCTGGTGTTCGAACGCTTCTACAGGCGTAATCCGCACAGCAGCGGCTCAGGGCTCGGACTGGCTATCGTCGGCGAAATCTGCCGCGCGCATCTGGCGCAGATCAGCCTGCACGACGGGGCTGAACGAGGCTTGAAAGTCAGGGTCAGTTTCGCCGCGAATCAGTAGAGCATGGTCATGGCTTCGTCCATTTCCGCGCTCAGCAGACCACCGGCTGGGTTGAGCTTCAACTGGCGGAAAGCGGGCAGATCAACGATGTCGATCTGGCTGAACGGATGGCTGGTATGCCGATGGATGTGGATGGTCGCGACCTGCACCAGGTCGATGTAGTCGGCGCTCTTCGAAACCCGGCTGAAGTCCTGAAAGCACGCCGGCACCGACGCCAGCGCGTCCGGGAAGTCCCAGGAACGCAGCAGTCGCTCGCCGATGATCGGATGAATGTTGTCGATCACATGATTAAGGCTGATCGGGTCGGCAAGCAGATCGAAGTGGTCTTCAGCATAAGTCAGGATCGGTAGAATACCGATCAGATGGACCAGGCCCGCCAATGTCGCCTGATCGGGTTTCAGGTGGGTATAGCGCTGACACAGGCTGTAGCTGATGCCGGCGACCTGCATGCTCTGCTTCCAGATCTCGCGCATCTTCTGCTCGATCACTTCGGATTTGGCGTGGAACATCTGCTCGACCACCAGCCCGATGGCGAGATTGCAGGTGTAATTCACACCCAGACGGCGGATGGCCGTATTGACGTCGCTGACCTCGAAGTTGGCGCGCAGCAGCGGGCTGTTCGCCACTTTGATCATCCGGGCCGACAGCGCGGTGTCACTGCCGATCACTTTACTCAGAGCGGCGATGCTGATCTCGGTGTCTTCCGCAGCCAAGCGTATCTTGAGTGCGACTTCGGGCAGCGTTGGCAGAAACAAGGTATCTCGGTCGATGGCCTTGATCAGATTTATCAGCACCTCGTCAGCCATCTTGCTCATGTTGCTTCTCGCAGCCGTTTGGGGTGTCCGGTTACCGGGCACCACGAGTGCCCGGGAAACCGGATAGATTGAATTACAGTTGTATCCTGAATGTGTTCGGCTGGTCAGCGTTGGGTTTCGAGCTTGCTGTCCAGTGTGTAGGGCAGATCACCCACTTGCAAAGCCGGACCTTCGGGCGAGCCGAGATGGACCTGGCCGCCTTTGGCTGCGTCAGCCTGCAGGACCGCCAGCAGCTCAATACCGTGCTCCGACAGAGCGGCGATCACGACGTTGCCCGCTGAACTGGCATTGACCGGGGAAAAGAGCGCCGTTCCCGGAGCGGGCAAATCGGTGCCCTCGAACGACAGCCTGTAAAGCCTGCGTTTGAGCTTGCCCAGATACTGCATGCGCGCGACGATTTCCTGACCGGTGTAGCAGCCCTTTTTGAAGCTGACGCCACCTACTGCCTGCAGGTTGATCATCTGTGGAATGAATTCTTCGCGGGTTTCGCCGAACACCTGGCCGACGCCTGCCCGAATCTGGCCCAGCAGCCAGTCGTTGAGCGCGGCTTGCGGCAGGGCGGCAGCAAGACGGGATTTCACGCTGTCAGCCTGCTCGGCGCGAACCCAGAGTTCAGCACGGCCGGGCGAGACGCGTATCGCAGTCAGGTCATTGCCGCGCACCACGCTGTCGGTGTCCTGCGGCAACGTCAGGCCCAGTTCGGCCAGCGCAGCATCACCTTCCTGCAGTCCGAAACGCACCCAGGCCGCGCTTTCGTCCGTGAGCTTGGACTTGGAGAACACGGCATATTTGCGCAAATCCAGCAGCTGCGGCTCGATCAGTTCGCTGGCCATCGCCAGCAGGCAGTCGGTGCCTTCGATCAGGATGCGAAAACTCGATTGCATCCGGCCCTTCTGGGTGCAGCGGGCGCCGAGGCTCGACTTGTCATCGCTCAAGTAGTTGATGTTGCAGGTCAACTGACCTTGCAGAAATTTACCGGCATCCACGCCGCGAACGGCAAGGACGCCCTCGTGGGAAAGCGTGCAGAAGAAAGCTGAGTGGGCCATGGTCATCGCAAGGGAAAATTGTCTGGGGCACATCATAGTGCCGCGCCGCGATTATGAATATGGCTACATGAAAACTGCTGCGACCATTGCACGATTCGCTCGCTCGTCCTGCGCCTGTATACTCGCGGCCTACTTTGAGGAGCGCTCCATGGTCGAAGACGTTGAACTCAACCGCCTTTACTGGCACAGCCGCCGCGGCATGCTTGAACTGGACGTGCTGCTGGTCCCGTTCGTAAAGGAAGTCTACCCAACCCTGAATGACGTCGATCGCGAGCTCTACCGGCGTCTGCTGTCCTGCGAAGATCAGGACATGTTCGGCTGGTTCATGCAGCGCGGCGAGTCCGAAGATCCTGAACTGCAGCGCATGGTTCGCATGATTCTGGACCGTGTCCAGCCCAAGTGACAGGTTCGAGTGCCGTTGGCAGGCTTCGCGGCTGCTGCTGACGGTTTACCTTGCGGCATTGTCGCTGGCGCTTTTCGCGGTGTCGCAGCTCGACATCAGCGGCGCGGCCATCGGGTTCGGCGTGCTGCTGTGCGCAGTCCACGCGCTCTGGACGCTCCCACGTACGATTCTCCTGGCGCGCCCGTCAGCCTTCCACGGCCTGCGGCGCGACGCCGATGGCTGGCAGATCTGGAGCGAGCAGGGCGGGTGGCAAACCATTCAGGTGTGCGGCGACACGGTTGTATTGCCGCTGATCGTAATTCTCCGGTTCCGAGTGCAGACCGCAGGTCGCCTTGAGCGGCAGGTCAGAAGCCTCTGTATCCCGCGCGACGCGCTGGCGCCGGATATCCATCGGCGCTTGCGCGTGCGATTGAAATTCAGCCGGCGTGGTTTGGCGGGGTCAGAATAGTGTCCAGTGCTTCGGGCAGCATCTCTGGATAGTCCAGCGTGTAATGCAGCCCGCGGCTTTCCTTGCGCTCCATCGCAGAGCGAATCATCAGTTCCGCCACTTGCGCCAGATTGCGCAGCTCGATCAGGTCGCGGCTGACTTTGTAATTCGAATAGAACTCATCGATCTCGTCCAGCAGCAGGCGAACGCGGTGCTGTGCGCGTTGCAGACGCTTGCTGGTGCGCACGATACCGACGTAGTCCCACATGAAACGCCGCAGTTCGTCCCAGTTGTGGGCGATGATCACGTCTTCGTCGGAGTCAGTGACCTGACTTGCGTCCCATGCCGGCAGTTGGGCAGGCATTTGAACGTCGTCCAGCTGCGCCTCGATGTCGGCAGCGGCGGAGCGGGCGTAGACGAAGCATTCCAGCAGCGAGTTGCTCGCCATGCGATTGGCGCCGTGCAAGCCGGTGAAACTGGTTTCGCCGATGGCATATAAACCGGGCACGTCGGTTCGGCCCTGGCTGTCGACCATGACGCCGCCGCAGGTGTAGTGAGCCGCCGGAACGACCGGTATCGGCTGGCGCGTGATGTCGATGGAAAAGTCCAGGCAGCGCTCATACACGGTGGGGAAGTGCGACTGGATGAATTCCGGAGATTTGTGGGTGATGTCCAGGTAAACGCAATCGATCCCCAGCCGCTTCATTTCGTGGTCGATGGCGCGAGCGACGATATCTCGCGGAGCCAGTTCGGCGCGCTCATCGAAGCGCGGCATGAACCGTTCGCCGTTCGGCAACCTCAGGTATGCACCTTCGCCACGCAGCGCTTCGGTGATGAGAAAGCTCTTGGCCTGCGGGTGGTACAGGCAAGTGGGGTGAAACTGATTGAATTCCAGGTTCGCCACCCGGCACCCGGAACGCCACGCCATGGCGATGCCGTCGCCACAGGCGCCGTCGGGGTTGCTGGTGTACAGATAGACCTTGGCCGCGCCACCGGAGGCCAGAATCGTGAACCGCGCGCCGTAGGTGTCGACTTCGCCGCTGCGACGGTTGAGCACGTACGCACCCAGGCAACGTTGACCGTCGAGCCCGAGACGACGCTCGGTGATCAGGTCGATGGCCGCGCATTGGTCCAGCAGCTGAATGTTTGGACGCTGCCTGGCCTGTTCGAGCAACGTCTTGAAAATTGCGGCACCGGTGGCGTCCGCAGCGTGAATGATGCGCCGGTGACTATGACCGCCCTCGCGGGTCAAGTGGAACTCAAAGCCCGTCTCTTCGGTGTCGGCCTGTTCGCCACGGGTGAAAGGGACGCCCTGATCGATCAGCCACTGAATCGCTTCGCGACTGTGCTCGACGGTGAAGCGCACGGCGTCTTCATTGCACAACCCGCCGCCGGCATTGAGGGTGTCTTCAACATGAGATTGCACGGTATCGGCATCGTCGAGTACCGCCGCAACGCCGCCCTGAGCCCAGAATGTCGAACCGTTCGACAGGTCGCCCTTGCTCAGAACGGCAATCTGCAGATGGGCGGGAAGGGTGAGTGCCAGGCTCAAGCCTGCGGCGCCGCTGCCGATCACTAGAACATCATGCTGAAAATGTTGGCTCATCTGTGAATTTCGCCTTGAACGGCCACTAGTATAAGTAAGGGGGTATCGGCACAATAGTCTCGCCTCATGGCAAAGTGAGACCACGGCGGGCAGGGATTGTGCTCCAGTCCTTGACGTCATGCATACCGTTTTCCACGCCGCACGGCGGGTAGGATGTCACTCTACGTGCCACGCTTGGGACTCAGTATGTCCCGTGTGTCTGACCCTGCGCCGCAATTCCGGGAACTTTTCCGCGATGACCGGGCTCAATAGCAGGATGCCTTTACAGGAACAGCGTCGGTTCCGTCGAGGGTCGATAGGTCATCATCGACGGCGGATTCGGCGACAAGACTATTCGCGCAGCCGACTCTGTTCGAGCTGCGTTTTTCGTGCGGGCCCATCAGTGTCCGCAGGAAACTTGCTTGAAGGGGGAGAACTTTTGCGCAAAGCCCGAGTCTATGTTTGCGAGCCTGAACAATGTCCGTTGCAACGCTCCTTCAAGCTTAACGAGGAGTGTTCATGCTAACCCAGGAAGAGGATCAGCAGCTGGTCGAGCGCGTACAGCGCGGCGACACGCGAGCATTTGATCTGTTGGTGCTGAAATACCAGCACAAGATTCTAGGGTTGATCGTGCGGTTCGTGCACGACACCCATGAGGCTCAAGACGTCGCACAGGAAGCTTTCATCAAGGCTTACCGTGCGCTTGGAAACTTTCGCGGCGACAGTGCTTTCTATACCTGGCTGTACCGCATCGCCATCAACACGGCGAAGAACTACCTGGTGTCGCGCGGTCGTAGGCCGCCAGACAGCGATGTGAGATCCGAGGATGCGGAGTTCTATGACGGCGATCATGGTCTCAAGGACATCGAATCGCCGGAACGCGCGTTGTTGAGGGATGAAATCGAGGGCACAGTCCATCGCACCATCCAGCTTCTCCCGGAAGATTTACGTACAGCTCTAACTTTACGTGAATTCGACGGTCTGAGTTACGAAGACATTGCGAGCGTCATGCAGTGTCCTGTTGGTACCGTGCGCTCTCGGATCTTTCGCGCTCGGGAAGCCATCGATAAAGCCCTGCAGCCGTTGTTGCAGGAATCCTGAGACAGCGGCGATAGCCCAAGAGAGGAACCCGCCATGAGTCGTGAAGCCCTGCAGGAATCGCTGTCCGCAGTGATGGATAACGAAGCGGACGAACTGGAATTGCGTCGAGTGCTCAATGCAATCGACGACGCAGATACACGTGCCACATGGTCGCGTTATCAAGTTGCCCGTGCAGCGATGCACAAAGAATTGCTGCTGCCACATCTGGACATCTCGGCTGCTGTGTCTGCCGCGATCGCCGATGAAGTGAGCCCGTTGAAGGTCGCTCGCGGTCCTTGGCGTTCTCTGGGCCGTCTGGCTGTAGCGGCTTCGGTCACTGTCGCTGTTCTGGCGGGTGTTCGTCTGTACAACCAGGATGACATTGCCGGTGCGCAACTCGCCCAGCAAGGTCAGCAGCCTGCCAATCTGACCATGCCGCAGGTCAAGGGTCCGGCAGTTCTGGCCGGTTACACCGAGTCCAGCGAGCAGGCTCCAGGTCCTATGGCCAATGGTGTTCTGCAAGGTCAGGCGGGTGAAGACGATAGCCGTCTGCCTGGCTACCTGCGTCAACATGCGCAGGATGCTGCCGTAAAAGGCACTGAGAGCGCGCTGCCGTATGCTCGCGCTGCCAGCCTGGAAAACCGTTAAGGAGCAGCATGCGAGCCGTCCGTCTATTGCCGTTGTTGTTTGGTGGATGGCTTGTCCTCCCGGTCCATGCCGATCAAGCGCAAGACGCAATCAAGCGTCTTGCTCAGGCGGACCTGGAGCAGAGTTATCAAGGAACGTTCGTCTATGAACGTAACGGTAGTTTCTCCACTCACCGGATCTGGCATCGCGTAAGCGACGGCAAGGTTCGTGAGCGTCTGCTTCAGCTCGATGGTTCGGCCCAGGAAATCCTGCGCGCTGGGGGAATGACCCAGTGTGTCAGCGGGTCGTTCGTGCCGGGCGTTGAAAATCCTCCGCAATCATCCGCTCGCGCGCTTGATGCCAAGAAGCTTTCTGCATGGTACGACCTGAAAATGGCCGGCGCGTCACGCGTGGCCGGGCGTCCTGCTACGATTCTTGCGATTACTCCGAAAGATCAGCACCGCTACGGTGTTGAGCTTCATGTGGACAATGAAACCGGC
>JARDZH010000047.1 GCA_029240955.1 Pseudomonas sp.
ATCCGTACTGCCGAAGGCCGGCGGATCCGTCAGGCGTTCGTCGCGCCCAAGGGTTACAAACTGCTGGCGGCGGACTACTCGCAGATCGAGTTGCGCATCATGGCTCACCTGGCGAAAGACGAAGGCCTGCTGCACGCCTTCCGCAACGATCTGGACGTGCACCGTGCGACCGCTGCCGAGGTCTTTGGCGTCGAGCTGGAAAACGTCACCACGGACATGCGCCGCAGCGCCAAGGCGATCAACTTCGGCCTCATCTACGGCATGAGCGCGTTCGGTCTGGCCAAGCAGATCGGCGTCGACCGCAAGCAGTCACAGGATTACGTGGACCGCTATTTCGCGCGCTATCCAGGCGTGCTCAATTACATGGAGCGCACCCGCACCCAGGCGGCCGAGCAGGGTTTCGTTGAAACCATCTTCGGCCGTCGCCTGTACCTGCCGGACATCAATGCGAAGAACCCTTCGCTGCGCAAAGGCGCGGAACGCATGGCGATCAACGCGCCGATGCAGGGCACCGCGGCCGATATCATCAAGCGCGCGATGGTCGAAGTGAACCGCTGGCTGGACGAGTCCGGGCTCGACGCTCGCGTGATCCTTCAGGTGCACGACGAACTGGTGCTGGAAGTGCGTGAGGATCTGGTCGATCAGATCAGCGAGCAGATTCGTCCGCACATGAGCGGCGCGGCGGATCTGGAAGTGCCTTTGCTGGTGGAAGTCGGCGTCGGCAACAACTGGGACGAAGCACACTGATGGCATGAGGCGAGCCCGGAAACGGGCTCGCCTCATGGTTTGCGGACAAGAACATTTCTCGTCTGGCGGAACTTAAGCGGTCCGGAGCCAGTCAGACCTCTCGATTGGCTGAGAAGCCAGTCATGCTCCTATGTTGTGTTAAGTGTTGGCAGATATCCGGATCCCACCCTAAGGGTCTGGACCTTAAACCCCGTTCTTCCCCCTCCCCATACGAAGTCCGGGGTTTTTTTTGCCTGCGATTTACTCGGCGGGCGCCTTGTCTTCCAGTTCCATCCAGTCGGCCAATACGGTGTAGGCCTCTTCCAGCCCCATGCGCTTGGGCGCCGAGAACAGCTGGATTGTCACGGCATCGCCCCAACCCTTGCGGATTTCCGACTGGACCTTGAGCAGCGTGTTTTTCGCCGCGCCGTAGGTCAGCTTGTCCGCCTTGGTCAGCAGAATGTGCATCGGCATCTTGCTGGCGATGGCCCAGTCGAGCATCAGCAGGTCGAAGTCGGTCATTGGATGACGGATGTCCATCATCAGAATCAGACCTTTGAGACTTTCGCGGCTGCCCAGATAGGCTTCCAGGTGACGCTGCCAGTGCTGCTTGAGCGGGATCGGCACCTTGGCGTAGCCGTAACCGGGCAAATCGACCAGCCGACGGTCTTCGTCCAGACCGAAGAAGTTGAGCAGCTGTGTACGGCCCGGCGTCTTGGACGTGCGCGCCAGGCTGGCGTGGGTCAGCGTATTGAGCGCGCTGGATTTGCCGGCGTTCGAACGGCCGGCGAACGCGACTTCATAGCCTTCGTCGTCAGGGCACTGATCGACCTTGGCGGCGCTGAGCATGAACGTAGCCTGTTGGCACAGACCGAGGATGGGATTCTTGAGTTGCATGTGATTTCCGGTGAAGGCCCTGCCTGCAAAGGGTGCGGCAAGAGGTGTCGTTTCCGTTTGGGTAGGCGGAGTATATAATGCCGCAGATTTTGTGTGTGCTTTCGTCCGGTAACGGGAGGAAGAGCACGAAAGCGAGAACTAATATGCGCATTAGAACGCAGTCCGCTTTCAACCTGAAAGGTTTTTGCTGAGTAAGAAGGCTTGGATCAGCTGTTCACAGGATTCAAAGCGATGCCGCCGCGTGGAATGTGCAAGGACCGCAGCAGCCCGGATTTGCGAACCTTCATCTTCTGGATGAGCAAATCAGCTGCTACCCAACTTTTCACCTTTTAGCCGATTTGGATTACCTGATGAACAAATTACTCGTGAGTATGCTGTTGGCGCTCGGCATCTGCGGCTCGGTGCACGCGGCCGAAACGGTGGTCGGTGATGCTGCCGCCGGGCAGGCCAAGACTGCGGTGTGCGGCGCCTGTCATGGTCCGGACGGCAACAGCCTGGCGCCCAACTTCCCCAAGATTGCGGGCCAGGGCGAGCGCTATCTGCTCAAGCAGCTGCACGAGATCAAGGACGGCAAACGTGTGGTGCTGGAAATGACCGGCCTGCTGAACAACCTCACCGATCAGGACCTTGCCGACATCGCCGCCTTCTACGCCGGCCAGAAAGGCAGCGTCGGCGCCGCCGATCCGAATCTGGTGGCGCGCGGCGAAGCGCTGTTCCGCGGCGGCAAGCTGGATCAGGGCCTCGCCGCGTGTACCGGTTGCCACTCACCCAATGGCAGCGGCAACGCTCAGGCCGGGTTTCCGCATCTCGGCGGCCAGCACGCCGACTACATCAAGAAGCAGCTGACGGCCTTCCGCGAAGGCGAGCGTACCAACGACGGCGACACCATGGTCATGCGCTCTATTGCCGCCAAACTGAGCAACAAGGACATCGAAGCCTTGGCGCAGTACATTCAGGGCCTGCACTGATACGTCAGTCACATTGCTGTCCGAACATTGAATGCATATGCAAAAAGGGCAGCTTCGACTGCCCTTTTTTGTCATGACGGGCGGTACACTAGCGAACTCAAACCTTGGCGACCGGTCGAAAACCTTGTCGCTGACAGGCGAATTCATTTGTCCAGGAGTTAAGCATGCGTAATCTGATCATCAGCGCCGCTCTGGTTGCCGCCAGTCTGTTCGGTATGTCCGCTCAGGCGGCCGAACCGGTTCAGGCCGGCAAGCAATATGTCGAACTGAGCAGCGCTGTGCCGGTGTCCGAGCCTGGCAAGATCGAAGTCGTGGAGCTGTTCTGGTACGGCTGCCCGCACTGCTACGCATTCGAGCCGACCATCAACCCATGGGTTGAAAAGCTGCCGGCTGACGTGAAATTCGTCCGTATTCCAGCCATGTTCGGCGGTCCGTGGGATGCCCACGGCCAGCTGTTCATCACCCTCGACACCATGGGCGTCGAGCACAAGGTTCACGCCGCGGTATTCGAAGCGATCCAGAAAGGCGGCAAGCGTCTGACCGACAAGAACGACATGGCTGATTTCGTCGCCACTCAAGGCGTCGACAAGGAAGAATTCCTCAAGACCTTCGATTCCTTTGCTGTGAAAGGCAAGATTGCCCAGTACAAGGAATTGGCCAAGAAGTATGAAGTCACCGGCGTTCCAACCATGATCGTCAACGGCAAGTACCGCTTTGATCTGGGTACTGCAGGCGGTCCGGAAGCCACTCTGCAGGTAGCTGACCAGCTGATCGCCAAAGAGCGCGCTGCCGGCACAGCCAAGTAAGGGATTGTCATGCGGCGTTGGGGCAAGGGCACGGAGCGAGTCGTAGGCCTGCACGAACCGCGGGTCAACGAACATCATCTGACGCAAAGCGGGCTGCCGGAAGATGGCCGGCTCCGCTTGCTCAGCTTCAATATTCAGGTCGGTATCAGCACCGAACGCTATCGGCATTATCTGACGCGGGGGTGGCAACATCTGCTGCCTCACGTCGGACGCGCCAGCAACCTGCAGAAGATCGGTCAGTTGCTCAATGACTTCGATCTGGTAGCGCTGCAGGAAGTCGACGGCGGTAGCCTGCGTTCAGGGTTCGTCAATCAGGTTGAGCATCTCGCCCAGCTTGGCGGCTTCCCGTACTGGTACCAGCAGCTCAATCGCAACCTCGGTCGCTTCGCCCAGCACAGCAACGGCGTACTGAGTCGACTGCGGCCCACCAAGATTGAAGACCATCCGTTGCCCGGCCCTGCCGGTCGTGGCGCGATCTTCGTTCGCTTCGGCGAAGGCGAGGATGCGCTGATAGTGGTCATGATGCACCTGGCATTGGGCACCCGAACCCGCACCCGGCAACTGGCCTACATCCGCGAGCTGATCGGCGGTTATCGCCATCAGGTCCTGATGGGCGACATGAACACCCATGCCAATGATCTGCTGGAGCTCTCTCCTCTGCGTGACCTCGGGCTTCTGGCCCCGCAGATCGAAGCGACTTTCCCAAGCTGGCGGCCTCAGCGCTGCCTTGATCACATCCTTCTCAGCCCGACCCTGACGCTTGAACGCGTGCAGGTGCTGGCTCAGCCCATTTCAGACCATCTGCCCGTCGCGGTGGAAATTCGTCTGCCTGACTCGTTGCGCGGTGATTCACTGCCCGTGGTGGCAGGTGGACCGGTTGAATGAGCGACGAGGCGGAGCGCTGGCGAGAGAAGTACCTCAAAGGCATCGAGCAGCAGGATAAGCTCGAACAGCGCTGGAGCGCCCGCCTCGACCTGTTGCGCCGCGGTCTGGTGCGCAGCAGTCTGGCGGCGGAAGGCACCGACCGGGCCGTCGACGAATGCATGAAGGAAATGCGCGAGATCGTGCGCAAGGACGACATGGATGCTGGTCTCGCCGCGCTTATTCCTCGTCTTGAGAAAGCCGTGCTCGAATCCGAGCAGCGCCGTGAAGTGCGCGCCGGGCAAACCATCACCGCGCTGAATGCCCTGGTCAACCAGCTGCAATCGCTGCCGCTGCCGCGGGATGTCCGCAAACCACTCAAACGGTTCGCCAAGAATCTCGATGACCGTGCCGCCCAGGCGCGTGAGCTGCCTTTGCTGTTGAGCGAACTGAGCGGTTTGCAGGGCAAGGCGCTCACAACGCTCGAAAAGACCGAAGAAGAGCCGCGGCCCGGACTGCTGCAGCGTTTGTTCGGTACGCGTGAAGCGGACGCCGACAGTGCGCCGGCCGAAGCTCAAGCTGAAAGCCATGCGACGGCGCCGGACCCGGCCTCTCCCCCGACGCCGCAAGCTCACGGGGTCAACGAAACGCCGACCGCTGTTGCCAAGCCTGAACCGGTCACGCTTCCTGAACCTTCAGCAGAAACCGAGCCTGAACCAGCCGCTTCGGCGGCCCCTGCTCTTGAACCAGCGGCACCCGAAGCGGTTGAGCCTGATGTCCCGGTTACAAGCAACGCTGAAGAGCCAGAACCAGAACCAGAAGTTTCAGCGCCCGAACCTGCAAGCCCGCAACCCGCAAGCTTTCTCGACATAGAGAACATGCTCGCGCCGACACCGGTCGTGCCATTCGAGCAGCAGCCCGAACCGGTCGAGAACGATGCCGAGCCGGATATCGAGCCCGAAACTGCTGACGACCAGGAAGACGCCGCCTACGCGCTGCCCTCTTCGCCCGAACCCAGCTACAGCTCGGTCGCCGCGCACATCGAAGACACCTTATTGGGCCTGCTGAACGACCTGACGCTGTCGGAGCATCATCGCCCACAGGTCGAGGACATGCAGAAGCGCCTCAAGCACGGCTTGAACTGGTATGAGCTGCTACCGATTCTCGACGATCTTGCGGTGCTGATGCTGGCCATCAACAACGGCGAACAACAGGCGTTCGGCGTCTACCTCAAGGAACTCAACGAGCGGCTGGAGTCGTTTCAGAGCCACCTTCAGGCTGCGAGCGACGATCATGTTGAAAGCCAGACCTCCGCTCGGGACCTGGACGAGCAACTCCGCGAGCAAGTGGGCGGCTTGCAAAGCAGTGTCCAGGGCGCGTCTGACCTGGCCAGCCTGAAACAGGTGCTCGATAACCGTCTGGAAGGGTTGCTCAGCACCATGGACGACTACCAGCGCAAGCGCGATGACCGCGAGCAGGAAGTGGCCGCGCGGCTGCAAGGTCTGGCGGCCCGGGTCGCGACCATGGAGCAGGAAGCGCAAGGTTTCCGTGTCCATCTTGAAGAACAGCGCCAGAAAGCGTTGATCGATCCTCTCACATCGCTCCCCAATCGCGCGGCCTGGGGCGAACGGCTGGAGCAGGAGCTTGCGCACTGGCAGCAGCGCAAGAACAGCTTGCTGGTGTGCATGCTGGATCTGGACCGTTTCAAAAGCATCAACGACGGCTACGGGCATCTGGCAGGCGACAAGGTGCTGAAGATCGTCGCCAATGTGCTGAAAAAACGTCTGCGCGCTACGGATTTCCTCGCCCGGTTTGGCGGCGAGGAATTCGTCCTGCTGCTGCCCGGCACATCGCTGGAAGAAGGCACGGTCCTGCTTGATGACCTGCGCGCTGCTGTCGAGCAGTGCCCTTTCCATTTCAAAGGCGAACGCGTGACTATCACGGTGTCCATGGGCGTAACGGCGTTTCAGGCTGGCGAGCGCAGCGATGTCGCGCTCAAGCGGGCGGATCAGGCGCTGTATCGTGCGAAGGAAAACGGCAGAAACCGGGTCGAAACGGGCTGACCGAAACATTTGGAAGCAACCGTTTGGCCCGGCCTGGCCCGACGGTCAGGTTATTGCGCCGCACTTTGTTATGCTGTTGCGTTTTCCACCGACGTATTCTGAAGTCCAATGAAGCTGTCCGTCCCTGCACTCCTCCTGCTTTTTCTCACCGCCTGCGCCAGCGGTCCCAAACTCGATACCAGCCATCCTTCGGTGAACTTCGACGGCCGTATTCAGTACGTCGTCATGCATTACACCTCTGCACCGCTGGATCGCTCGCTGCAATTGCTCACTCATGGTGAGGTCAGCAGCCATTACCTGATCGGTGACGACAAGCGGGCGACCATTTACAAACTGGTCGATGAGAGTGCGCGCGCGTGGCATGCCGGCGAGAGCGAATGGGATGGCCGGACCTGGCTCAACTCCAGCTCGATTGGCATCGAGATCGTGAACCCGGGGTTCAAGGACACGCCTACCGGTCGGCTGTGGTATCCGTACAGCGAGAGCCAGATCCAGTCGATGATCGTGCTGCTCAAGGACATCGTGAAGCGCAACAAGATCGATCCGCGCCACATCATTGGTCACAGCGACATCGCGCCCATGCGCAAACTGGACCCCGGTCCGCTGTTTCCATGGAAACGCCTGGCTCAGGAAGGCCTGGGCATCTGGCCTGACGAGCGCTTGGTCGCACAGCGTCAGGCGCAAATGATGACCAGCCTGCCGAGCATTTTCTGGTTCCAGCAACAGCTCGCGCAACTGGGTTACAAGACGCCGCGCACCGGCGAGCTGGATGCCGAAACCCGCAACGTTCTGACTGCTTTCCAGATGCGTTTCCGCCCGGCGCGGTTCGATGGCGAGCCCGACGCACAGAGTGCCGCGATCCTGAAGGTGCTCAACCGCAGCAACTAAATTTGCAAGCGCTTCGCTATCGGGCAGGCGCTTTTCAGGCTTGTTGCTATACCTGATGGGTATTCATTCGGATATCCACAGATGCCAGCGGCAGCGCGCTTTCGCATTAGCCCTTCCAACCCTTGGCTGCTCGCCCTGCTGGCGGCCTTGTTGAGTGCTGCTTTGCTGCTGTGCGGCAGTTTCGGACTGGCGGTGCATCAGGCCCGACAGAATGAAACCCTGCAAATGAATGCACAGGGCGAACGCTTTCTCGTTCGCCTCGAACAGTTGTTCGGCCAGCTGCGTGCCGGCCTCGACCAGCTCGAAGAGCAACCGCTGCGACGATGCAGTCCGGAAATGGTCGGACGTCTTCGCGAGGTGATTTCAGGCAATCGTTTCATCTACGAAGCCGCGTACGTCGGCGATGCGCGGACCTGCTCAAGCTGGTCGCGCAAGAAAGTCATCGACGATCGCCGCGCGCCCGATATCCGCGGGCCAACTTACGACTACTGGCTTAACACTTCGGCACAGCCGGACGACAACCTCGCCGCTCTGGTCCTCGGGCGTGGCGATTTCCGGGTGTCGACGTCTCGCGGACATCTGACCGACGTGGTCGATCTGCCAGCCGGCGGCAGTCTGCTGGTGGTGCTGGACAACGGTACCCGGGCGATTCCGGTACTGGGACCTGATCAGGCATGGCCGCCGAAAGACTGGTCGCCGCGCACGGACGGGGCGCTGATCACCACCCGAGGCCAACTGATCTACAGCATGCCCACGCAGAGCCCGGAATATCAGCTGGTATTGATCACTCCCCGGCAAAGTATTCCGGAAAAGATCAGCGGCGCGTGGGGGCTATTGGTGCCGGTCAGCCTGCTGATTTCCCTATGTATCGGCGCTCTGGTGCTGCAAGCGGTGCAACAACGCCGCAGCCTGGGCGGAGAGCTGACTGGTGCCTTGCGGCGCGGCGAGCTCAAAGTGCTCTATCAGCCGATCTTCAACCTTGAAACACGGCAGTGCGTCGGCGCTGAAGCACTGGTGCGCTGGCGACGGCCTGACGGCACGCTGACCAGCCCGGACCTGTTCATCCCGCTGGCGGAAAACACCGGGCAAATCCGGCAAATCACCGACTTTGTCCTGCAACAGACGCTTGAACAACTCGGACCATTGCTGCGCGCCAACCCGCACCTGTACATCTCGGTGAACCTCGCGGCGTGCGACGTGGTGTCGGCGCGTATCGGCCGGGTCACAGCGAAGCTTCTGGCGCTGCACAAGGTTGCGCCCCAACAGATCGCATTCGAAG
Source organism: Pseudomonas sp. (assembly GCA_029240955.1). Next base: position 8,489 of record JARDZH010000047.1, read on the forward strand.
TCACGGAGCGCGGCATGGTAGATGTCGTGGTCGCCCGCAATCACCTGCAGGTGCTCCGTGATCGGGGGCATCAGGTGCTGATCGACGATTTTGGTACCGGTTACTGCAGTCTTTCCTACCTGCAGACTCTCCCGGTGGACTGCTTGAAAATCGATAAGGCGTTCATCGATGCGCTGGGCTACGACGCAGCGAGCAGCGGTGTGGCGCCG
>JARDZH010000048.1 GCA_029240955.1 Pseudomonas sp.
GTCCGACAGGTCGAACGCGAGCAGACCCGCCGCAACGTTGCGCTCATGGCTGTAACGGTCCAGATGCGAGTTGCCTTTGTCGTGGGCATAGATGAAGCGCCCGCGCACGTTGCCGGTCGGCGTCAACGGACCGGAAACGTCCGCTTCGACACGACGGTTGTCCCACGAGCCGACACTGCCGCTGATCTGCGCCTGGAAGGTATCGGTCGGGCGTTTGCGGATGAAGTTGACGGCGGCAGAAGGGTTGCCGGTGCCGCTCATCAGGCCGTTCGCGCCGTGCAACACGTCAACCTGCTCGTATTCGACCAGATCCTGCTCTCCCACCAGCGTCGTGGACGCGAACGGCATGCCCATGCCGTCGAACTGGAAGGTGTCGATGGTGAAGCCGCGCGAGGTGAATTCGGTACGGTCGGTCTCGATCTGCTCGACCGTGACCGACGGCGCTGCGCGCAGGGCGTCACGAATCCCGTTGAGCTGGTAATCCTTGATCTGCGCACGGGTAATGGTGGTGACCGCCTGTGGCGTTTCCTTTTCCGTAAGGCCCATTCGCGTCGTGCTGCTCGCCGGTCGGGTCTGATAACCCTCGCTCTGGCTGTTGGCCAAGGCGCCTGTGCTGGTGCTCTGAATTTGGGTTTCAGGCAGTGTCATCTGGTCAGCCGCTTGGGCAAGAGGCAGGGCGCTACAGGCGCTGACCAGCACAAGGCTGGCAGAGAGGCGAGGATTCACGGAAATGTCCTGAAATGTTGTGAATGAGAATGAGAGTCTGACGCATATTGCAAATGAGAAACAGATGCATACACAACTAAATTGACATTTTTTTCACAAAGGGGAGGGTGCGGTACCGGGTGTTAGGGAAATGATGGAGACAGGCGAGCCAGAGCGGGCGAGTAAAGCGTGCGGGTTTGCGAAGGGAGGCGAACGCGGCGACAGTCGGGCGACCGCCGCCGCGTTCGGTCACGCGGTCACGCTAGGCTGCGTCGGTGTTTCCTTATCGGCAGGCTCTTGCTGCCCGTCGACTGTGGTGGACGCCGGACGATCTTCACCTGGCGCAGGACGCCCCGGCAGTGGCGGCAGTGCCTTGGCTTTTTCCAGATCGATGCCAGCGCCTTGTGCCAGACGCTGACCGTAATCCGGATCGCAGTGCCAGAAATGCCAGACCATGCGCAGCTGGATATTCTCTGGGCACTGCTTGAGGTCGGCGACGATATTGGCGATCAGATCCTCGCGCTCCCACTCCTCAAAGCTGCGATAACGCTCGCCGGTCTGCTGGTAATCGGCAGCGGTCTTGCTGGTCTGATAACGACCGACATGGCCTTCGACCCACTGCTTGTAATCCGGCCCGCTGCGTTGCGCTTCCCGCAGGCCGCCTTCAGAACTCGGCTCGTAGTTCACGTGCGGGTTCTCGCCGGCACCGTCGACCTTGTACGTCATCTGCCCGTCCCGCTGGTTGGTCGCGTAAGGGCATTTCGGCGCGTTGATGGGCAGTTGCAGGTAGTTCGGGCCTACGCGATAGCGCTGGGTATCGGAGTAGGAAAGCGTACGACCTTGCAGCATCTTGTCGTCGGAGAAGTCGATGCCGTCCACCAGCACGCCAGTGCCGAAGGCCGACTGTTCGGTTTCCGCGAAGAAGTTGGACGGGTTGCGATCCAGCACCACGCGGCCGACCGGCAGCAGCGGGAACTGGTCTTCCGGCCAGCGTTTGGTGTCGTCCAATGGGTCGAACGGCAATTCATCGTGGGCGTCGTCCGACATGACCTGCACGCACATTTCCCACTCTGGGAATTCACCTCGGTCGATCGATTCGTACAGGTCCTTGGTGGCGTGGCCGACCTCGTGCTTCTGGATTTCCGCAGCCTGTTCGCTGGTGAGATTACGCACGCCTTGCTTAGGTTCGAACGAGAACTTGCACAGCACGGCAACGCCGTCTTCGTTGACCAGCTTGTACGTGTTGACGCTGGAACCTTGCATCTCGCGATAGCTGGCCGGGATGCCCCACGGGCTTTTCACCCACGTGACCATATGCAGCGCTTCAGGGTGGTGCTGAACGAAATCGTAGAAGCGCCAGGGTTCCTGGCGGTTGGTCACCGGGTCCGGCTTGAACGCGTGAATCATGTCCGGAAACTTGATCGCGTCGCGAATGAAGAACACCTTCAGGTTGTTGCCCACCAGGTCCCAGTTGCCATCTTCGGTGTAGAACTTGATAGCGAAGCCGCGCGGGTCGCGAGCGGTTTCCGGCGATTCCTTGCTGCCGATCACCGTGGAAAAACGAATGAACACCGGCGTCTTGACGCCGGCCTTGGTCAGCACCTTGGCCCGGGTGTATTTGCTGGCGGGTTCGTCGCCAATCGTGCCGTAAGGTTCGAAATATCCGTGGGCCGCGGTGCCGCGGGCATGCACCACGCGCTCCGGAATACGCTCACGGTCGAAATGGGTGATCTTCTCAATGAACTGATAGTTCTCAAGGGTACCCGGGCCACGCTCGCCAACGCTGCGCAGGCTCTGATTATCGGTAATGGGGTGCCCTTGGCGGGTTGTAAGTGTGTCGTGTTTCTCGGTCATTTTTACTCTCCTTACATCCTGTTTCATCAAGCCACATCAGGTGTTCAGGATTTGGGCCGTCTCTCGCCGTTTGGTTTCGCCCGGCGGACGAATGGTCCGGATCACAGCGCGCGTCCGAAAGAATGCACGCAGCCGACAGGTCGCGGTCTGTGTTGATTCAACGTCATGCAACTTGAATGGAGGACTGCAGATGTCTGCACAGCACGTACTGATCGCCGGCGCCAGCGGTGTCATCGGCAAGGCGGTACTGGACAGCTTCGCCGCGATCGGGTGGCAGATCACCACGGTGGGCAGGTCGAGCAAAGCGCCCAGCGACCATCCGCATCTGGCCGCCGACCTGCTCGACGCCGCGAGCCTCGCTGACACCAAAGCCGCGCTCGAAGGCGTCACTCACCTGTTCTACAGCGCGCTCAAGCCCAATCCGGACCCAGGCGTGGAAGCGGACGAAAACGCGGCGATGTTCGAGAACCTGGTCGGCGCCCTGCGCAGCGCGGGCGCGAGTCTTGAGCGGATCACCTTCGTCCAGGGCGGCAAGGTGTACGGCGCTCAACTGGGCGTCTACAAGACGCCGGCTCGTGAGGATGACAGTCGGCATTTCCCGCCGAATCTGTACTTCCGCCATGAAGACTTCGCGCGGTCGCTGGAAGCAGAAGGCATTCGCTGGACCGCGCTTCGCCCGGATATCGTGATCGGCCATTCGCTGGGTTCGGCCATGAACCTGGGCAACCTGATCGGTCTCTACGGGACGCTCTGCCGCGAAACCGGAACGGCCATGCAGTTTCCCGGCTCGGAACAGGCCTACCGCAATGCCGTGGTCAACGTGACTTCAGCCGAGCTGATCGGGGAAGCGGCGGTTTGGGCCGCTGTGAACAATGCCGACGGCGCTTACAACCTGACCAATGGCGATGTGTTCCGCTGGAGCCATGTGTGGCCGAAGCTGGCGGAGTGGTTTGGCCTGGAAGTCGGTGAGCCGCAGCCCATTTCTCTGGAACAGAGGATCAAAGCCCTGCGCCCGGTGTGGAAACAGCTGGCGGAGCGTGAAGGTCTGAGCGAGACCGATCCGGACCGGATTGCGCTCGGTTCCTTCGGCGACTTCATCTTTCATGTGGAGAAGGACGCCTTCTTCGACGTGACCAAAGCGCGTCAGGCCGGATTCAACGCCATGACGCTGCGTTCCGATGACGTCATGCTGGCGCATCTGGAAGACATGCGCGCTCGCAAGCTCATCCCCTGAGCGCCAATCGAGCTTACAGCAGCACCCCGTCTCGCGGCTCAAGCGGGGCGGGTGCCGGTTCGTCGAGCAATTCCAGAACGGCAATCTCGATGTTCCGGCACATCGCCTCCAGCGGCAGGTCATTGGGCAGCGTGTCGAACGGGTCGGCGATCTGATCGCCCAGCGCGTCCAGGCCGAAGAAGGTGTACGCCAGCACGCACACCGCAAACGGCGTGAACCAGCCGATGGTATCGACCAGGCAGAACGGCAGCAGAAAGCAGTACACATGCACCACCCGGTGCAGCATCAGAATGTAGGGGTAGGGAATGGGCGTGCTTTTGATCCGCTCACATCCGCCGAGTACGTAGGAAAGTCGCGACAGCTGCCGGTCGATATTCAGCCGCGCCGCCGTCCCGCCCCCTGCAGTCTCTATCGCTTCGCCATAACGCCGACCGAGCGCACCGAGCACGGCGCTGGGCAGATTGTGCTTGGGTTGTGCGACCGCACCCAGCCAGTTTCGGGCTTGCTCGCTTGGCGGTTCATCGCGCAGGTGGGTCTTGAGCGCCAGCGCGAACGCGGTCAGGCCATCGGCCAGGGAACGCCGCTGCGGCGCCGCGAGGTTGGGCAGCAGACTCAGGCTCTGACGCGTCAGGTTGCGGCTGACGATCAGCAACTCGCCCCATAACGTCCGCGCCTCCCAGAACCGCTGGTACGCCACGGTGTTGCGAAAGCCGAGGAAGATCGCGAGCGTCAGCCCCCAGAGCGTGAAGGGCGTGGCGGTCAGGATCACTTTGAAGTGGAAGAGGGTGCCATGCACGGCGACCACGGCCGAACTGACCAGTACCGTGAACAGCACCTTGCGCCAGATGGCGGGAATGATCGACCCCTTGAGGGAAAACATCAGGGTCAGGGCGGAAGGATCTTGCGGACGAATGATCAACTGCGGACATCCTTCAGAACAAGGCCGGTGTCATACCCTGACACCGGCCTGTTGGAAACACCAGTCGCGCTGTACTCAGAGCTCTTTCTTGAGGTGCTTCTCGATCTGTTCCAGCGACTTGCCCTTGGTTTCCGGCAGACACAGGAACACGAACAGCAGCGAGCCGATGTTGATCACAGCGAACACGAAGAAGGTCGGGTTGCCGAGCTTTTCGGCCGCGATAGGGAAGCTGAAAGCAACGGTGGCGTTAAACAGCCACTGCATCGAAACCGCAACGCCGGTCAGCAGGCCTCTGACCTGCATCGGGAACAGTTCCGACATCAGCAGCCAGTACACCGGCGAAACACAGGCCTGCATGAACAGCAGGAACACCAGAATGCACGCCAGCGCGGTGTAGCTCTGGGTCACGTCCTGCGGCATGAACTGCAGCACCAGACCCAGCGCGGTCTGCATCAGAATGACCATGACCAGACCGGTCATCAGCAGATGACGGCGGCCGTAGCGACCGATCGCCCAGATGCCGATCAGCGTTGCGATCACCGACACCACGCCATTGCCGATAGTGGCGGTCAGGGCGGCATTGGTGCCCATCCCGGTCGACTTGAGGATGATCGGCGTGTAGTACATGAACGCGTTGACGCCGGTGAACTGTGCCGTGAAGCCCAGGCCGACGCCGATCAGCAGCAGCTTGATGACCCAGCCCTGGCGCAGCAGGTCCTTGATTGCCGGACGATGGCGCGCCTGTTCATCCTGCGCCTTCATCTCGGCGATTTCGCGCTGCGCGTCGGCTTTGGTTTCACGCAGCTGTTCCAGGACTTCTTCGGCTTCATCGAAGCGACGCTTGGAGGCCAGCCAACGTGGGGAAGCCGGCACGAAGAAGGTCCCGATCAGCAGCAGGATGCCCGGAATCATGGCGATGGCCAGCATGTAGCGCCAGATGCCAGGCGTGTGCAGCAACGCGGCCATCACGGCGCTCAGCACATAGGCGAGCAGCTGGCCGCTGACGATCATCAGCTCGTTGCGGCTGACCAGACGCGCACGCCGCGATGGGCCGGCGATCTCGGCAATGAACACCGGCACGGTGGCAGAACCGCCGCCAACCGCGATGCCCAGCAGAAAGCGCGCGGCGATCATGAAGTCGATGCCCGGCGCGACGGCGGTACCCAACGCACCGGCGATGAACAGCACCGACAGCAGGCGCAAGGTCAGACGCCGTCCGAAGCGGTCGGAAATGTAGCCGCTGGCAAGCGAACCGAACGCAGCGCCCACGATCAGCGACGCGGTGACCAGTCCTTCGGTGTAAGCATTGAGCCCCAGCCCGCCTTGATCGACCGGCAGCGTCATGAATGGCAGCGCACCGGCGATGATCCCGGTGTCATAGCCGAACGCGAGCGCGCCCATGGTCGCCACAAGAACAGAAATGAAGATAAGCCGCCGCGCCGACGCGCGCTGCTTGCCGTGAGAACCGGCCGTTGAGGAAGTAATGCTTGCAGACATGAACAGATGAACCCTTCTCTTGGAACTAGCGTGGTGCCAGTACACCGACATGAGGGTTTAGGGGGTTGTCGACAGCGCTAGTTCCCTGATTTTGAAACAATTTGATATATCCAGACCGCGCGACAGTTTTGGTGCCGCTACGCGCCTAACGCCAGCGAGCTGGCTCCTACGGGTCGGTAACGCGCAATCTTGCAGGAGCCAGCTTGCTGGCGAAGCGCCGGCCCGAACACACCGGTTTTACGGTCCAGGCCCTGGCACAACATCTTTCGAAACATCTTGGCGTCAAAACCGTGAACTAACTTGCGCGCTAGACGATCCTTTACTTGCGCTTTCAGCGCGCCCCCGCGGAGGCCGGTGCATTCGCATCAGGCACCCATCCCTACTCGCTGAACGTTGTAGTCGCTGAATAACAAGGAGTCGCCGTGACCGTCACCGCTCACCCCGTTTATCGAAGCACGCCAGGCCCGCTTCACTCGATCCTGCTTGGTGGAACCGTCGCGCTGTTCCTCGGCGGTTTGCTGAGTGACATCGCCTATTACCAGACCTTTCAGATCCAGTGGAGCAACTTCGCCGCCTGGCTGATCGCCGGGGCCGAAGTCTTCTGTGGCCTGGCCTTGCTGTTTGCGCTGATCAATCTGGTCCGGGCCAGTCATAAGGCGGGACGTCCCGTGCTGTATTTCCTGCCCTTGCTGGTCACCTGGGTTCTGGGTCTGATCAACGCGTTCGAGCACGCCAAGGACGCTTGGGCCGTCATGCCCGCGGGTCTGATTTTGTCTGTCATCGTTACCCTGTTGAGCTGCATTGCAGCCTGGACAGGCTTTAGCAATCTGCGCTCCGGAGGTGTGGAATGAGACATTCGGGTGCATTGTCAGTCGTGAGCGTGGCGCTGTTGCTCAGTGCCTGCGGTGGAGAAACCAACACCCCTCAGGTCCACGGGCCTGATCCGAAACTGCCCGAACCGCAACGCGGCCTGCTGCCCAGCATGAAAATCGCAGAACCCGTGCTGTGGGGCGATCAGAAGCCGACCGTTCCCGATGGCTTCACGATCACGCCGATCGCGACCGATCTGAAGATCCCGCGCCAGACGCTGGTCTTGCCGAACGGCGACATTCTGGTAGCCGAAGGGCGTGGCGGCAGCGCAGCCAAGCTCAAGCCCAAGGATGTGATTGCCAGCGTCATCAAGGCCAAGGGCAACACGCAGGTCAAAGGCGGCAACCGTCTGACGCTGTTGCGCGACGCCGACGGCGACGGCAGCTACGAAATGAAAACTGTGTTCGCCGAGAACCTGAACGCGCCGTACGGCCTGGCGTTTGCCAACGGCAAACTGTACGTCGCCAACCAGGACGCGCTGGTCAGCTTCGATTACACCGAAGGCCAGACCAAGGCCAATGGCGCGCCAGCCAAACTCACCGACCTGCCGGCCGAGATCAATCACCACTGGACCAAGTCGCTGACCGTCAGCCCTGACGGCCGCTACCTCTACGTGGGGATCGGTTCCAACAGTAACGTGGGCGAGCGCGGCATGGAGGTCGAGCTCGATCGCGCAGTGGTCTGGCAGATCGATTCGCAGACCGGTGCTCACCGCAACTACGCCACCGGCATCCGCAACCCGACAGCGCTGGCGATTCAGCCTGAGTCCGGCAAGCTCTGGGCGGTGGTCAACGAGCGTGACGAACTGGGCCCGGACCTGGTGCCCGATTACCTGACGTCGGTACAGGAAGGCGCGTTCTACGGCTGGCCTTACAGCTACTGGGGTCAGAACGTCGACCCGCGTGCTCAGCCTCAGAACCCGGACAAAGTCGCCGCTGCGGTCAAGCCGGATTACAGCCTCGGTTCGCACGTCGCTGCACTGGGCGTCAGCTTCTCGCTTCCGGCCATGGGCGACAAGTTCGCCAACGGCGTATTCGTCGGCGAGCACGGCAGCTGGAACCGCGACAACCCGGTCGGTTACAAGGTGATCTTCGTGCCGTTCAACAACGGCAGCCCGGCAGGTGAGCCGGTCGACTTCGCGACGGGCTTCCGCGGCGAAGACGGCAAGACTCGCGGTCGTCCGGTCGGCGTGACGGTCGATCCGCGCGGCGCGCTGATCATTGCTGACGACCTCGCCAACACCGTCTGGCGTGTTACCCGTACTCAGTGATGAATCTTCCCGGGGCGGTTCTCTGCCCTGGGATTACCTCATGCTCTTACCGACCTCTCCGCGGCTGAAGCCGCTCCTACAGGTCCTGTGCGACATCGTAGGAGCGCGCTTGCCCGCGACGAGGCCGGTACATCCGCAACCTCTCTGTCGCCAGAACCTGCGCCTTCGCGGCTGAAGCCGCTCCTACAGGTCCTGCGCGACATCGTAGGAGCGCGCTTGCCCGCGACGAGGCCAGTACACCCGCAACATTCCTGCTTTCCGGGATGTAGCATTCTTGACGTAGAGTCAAAAGTCATTTGGCTTTTGCGATCTTTTTAGCAGCAAATTCGGGGTAGATACTCGA
>JARDZH010000049.1 GCA_029240955.1 Pseudomonas sp.
CGCGGTGGTGCTCGGTCCTGGTCATCGCAGCCTCGGCTCTGGTCAGGCAATCGCAGGGATTGCACAGCCAGAACTATGGTACGCAACAAGGCCAGATGCCAGAGACGGTCGTCCTGTGAATTGCGATGTATCACACCGGCCGATCTGAAGCGGCCGGCTGAAGGCGGGCGTCAGCCGTTGATAGAGCGCACGACTTTGGGTTGCAGCTGAATCTCGGTCACGGTTTCGATTTCTTCCTGCGCGACGTGAACGCCGGTCAAATCGCCAATCAGGCGCCAGTGTTCGTCCAGACCGGAACTGATAGTCGCCATGCGGTCGATCATGCGACGCCCGGCCGAACGCGTGACTTCATCCTCGCTACGCAGCAACTCGAACGACATCGATGTGATCGACGCGGTCAAGTGCGTAAGGGTGCGGGCGGTCAGCCCGAGCAGCTCCGTTAACTGACGCTCTTTCGAATCCATTCCCACAGCCCTCAATGAGTGAGTAATACCTGTACCGCTTTATAACTCAGGCCTGCCATTAAAGGAACGCCCTAAGTGCCATCAGCGTGAAGTGAGTCGCATCTGCGAGGGTGCGACCAAGAAACTGTTGCAGGATCGGCACTAATTGCCAAGCGCGGTGTATGCAGTGTACAAATGCTCGCTTCGCTTTTCGCGCCTTGACCGACCTGCGTGTCTGTCGCGGGTGCAATCGAGTGAAGCGGCGGAAAATCGGAGCCTCCCGGCTCATACCTGATTTGACACCCTGCCGTGTACATAAGCATGTATTGGTAAGAGGCGACATTTTTTTATACTATCGCGCCTTCCCTATTCGTCGCTCCGCGCGGCTTTCGCCGCAGGTCAGGCTCGTTTCCAGATAAAAAACGACTTTCAGAACCTGCGGTCTGTTGCAGAAAAGGTAGTTAATCATGAACGCCAGGCACTTTCTCTCGATGATGGATTACACCCCAGACGAACTACTGGGCTTGATTCGTCGTGGCGTAGAGCTCAAAGACCTGCGAAATCGCGGCGTGCTTTTCGAACCCTTGAAGAATCGGGTTCTGGGGATGATTTTCGAGAAATCCTCGACACGTACCCGTCTTTCATTTGAAGCCGGCATGATCCATCTGGGCGGCCAGGCGATCTTTTTGTCGCATCGCGACACTCAACTGGGCCGTGGCGAGCCGATTTCCGACAGCGCTAAAGTCATGTCGCGCATGCTGGACGCGGTCATGATCCGCACCTATGCACACGCCAATCTGATCGAGTTCGCCGCCAATTCACGCGTGCCGGTGATCAATGGCTTGTCCGACGACCTGCACCCGTGCCAGTTGCTGGCCGACATGCAGACGTTCCTTGAGCACCGCGGCTCGATCAAGGGCAAGACGGTGGCCTGGATCGGTGACGGCAACAACATGTGCAACAGCTATATAGAAGCGGCGATCCAGTTTGACTTCCAGCTGCGCGTTGCCTGCCCGCTGGGCTACGAGCCGAATCCGGAATTCCTTGCTCTGGCGGGCGACCGCGTAACCGTCGTACGCGATCCAAAGGCGGCCGTGGCCGGCGCGCATCTGGTCAGCACCGATGTCTGGACCTCCATGGGTCAGGAAGAAGAGACGGCCAAGCGCATGGCATTGTTCGCCCCGTTCCAGGTCACTCGCGCCCTGCTCGACCTGGCTGCTGAGGATGTCCTGTTCATGCACTGCCTGCCTGCGCATCGCGGTGAAGAAATCAGTGCCGACGTACTGGACGACCCACGCTCGGTCGCCTGGGACCAGGCCGAGAATCGCCTGCATGCACAGAAAGCGCTGCTGGAGTTTCTCGTCGCGCCCAGCCAGCCGGCATGACGCAGTCGCTCTTGCTGAACCTGCGTAACCTGGCCTGCGGTTATCAGGACCAGCGCGTGGTGCAGGACTTGAACCTGCACCTCAACGCGGGCGATATAGGTTGTCTGCTCGGTTCATCCGGCTGTGGCAAGACCACCACGTTACGGGCGATCGCGGGCTTCGAACCTGTTCACGAAGGCGACATCACCCTCGCCGGCGAAGTGATCTCCCGCCCCGGTTACACGCTGGCACCAGAGAAGCGCCGGATCGGCATGGTCTTTCAGGACTATGCACTCTTCCCGCACCTGACCGTCGCGCAAAACATTGCCTTCGGAATTCCCAAGCATCCGCGTCTGCGCCAGGTGACCGAAGAGCTGCTGGAGCTCGTCAACCTGGGCGCGCTGGGGCAGCGTTTTCCGCACGAGTTGTCAGGCGGCCAACAGCAGCGCGTGGCCTTGGCACGTGCGCTGGCGCCGGAACCGCAACTACTGCTGCTCGACGAACCCTTCTCCAACCTCGACGGCGAGCTGCGTCGTCGTTTGAGCCATGAAGTGCGCGCCATCCTGAAGGCGCGTGGCACCAGTGCAATTCTCGTGACTCACGATCAGGAAGAAGCATTCGCTGTGAGCGATCACGTCGGGGTCTTCAAGGAAGGCCGCCTTGAACAGTGGGACACGCCTTACAACCTGTATCACGAACCGCTGACGCCTTTCGTGGCGAGCTTTGTCGGCCAAGGCTATTTCATACGCGGCCAGTTGATCGACCATGAGTCGGTGCAGACCGAGTTGGGTGTGCTGCGTGGCAATCGCGCGTACCCGGGGGTTCGGGGCACCGCCGTGGACGTTCTGTTGCGTCCGGACGATATCGTCCATGCACCCGACAGTGACCTGAAGGCCCGTGTGCTGGGCCGCACCTTCCAGGGCGCAGCGACGCTGTACCGCCTGCAGCTGCCCACTGGCAGCGAACTGGAAGCGATTTTCCCAAGCCACGCGGATCACATGGCGGGTGAGGAAGTCGGCATCCGCGTCGCGGCGGATCATCTGGTGCTGTTCCCGGCCGCCGGAAGCGTTGCGACTCAAAGCGCACACCTTTAACAGCACTCACAAAATACCAGCCAGCTTCGCGGCGACCCCGTCGCCAGCTAGCGCTCCCTCCCGCAGACCGGCGCATCCCCGCAACCCCCCGCCAAAATACGGACCACGGTAGGAGCGCGCTTGCCCGCGACAGGGCCAGTACAGCCGCAACAACTGCACGACCATGTACAACGCCGTCGCGGGCAAGCGCGCTCCTACAATCGTGATCAGCCTTTGGCGATCAGCGCGAAAACCGCCTTGGTATGCTCAGCCAGCACAGCAGCCGACAGCTCCACTTCCAGCCCTCTCCTCCCGGCACTGACGAAAACAGTGTCCAAAGGCTGCGCGCTCTGATCGATGAACGTGCGTAGGCGCTTCTTCTGCCCCAGCGGACTGATGCCGCCCAGCAAATAACCAGTCGAACGCTGAGCTGCCGCCGGGTCGGCCATCTCGGTTTTCTTTACGCCCGCCGCCTGCGCGAGCGCCTTGAGATCAAGGGAACCGGCAACCGGCACGACCGCAACCAACAGCTCGCCCTTTTCCGAAGCAGCCAGCAGGGTCTTGAATACTCGTGCGGGCTCCAGCCCCAACTTCTCCGCAGCCTCAAGGCCATATGAAGCCGCCTTGGGGTCATGTTCGTAACTGTGAATACGATGCTCAGCTCGTGCTTTTTTCAGTAAATCCAACGCAGGCGTCATGAAGGCACTCCAGGGTCAGGGCGGCGCACACTTTAAGCTAACCAAACAAAACGCGCCTTGATGCATGCCGCTTTCAAACATGCCGTGTTCGCAATCAGCAAAGATATTTCTTACAGAACATTCGAGACGAACGCGCGACTTATAGTCAGAATATGCCTCGCGGTTCAGTTTCGACCTTTGACAGGTTTGTTTCATGTCTATATTTTTTCGTTTACGAAGATCCGACTGAAACCAAAATTTTCATTTGGAGTCTGACTCCCGGTCGGGAATGGGGTTTTCCCGACACGGAAGAACGAGCGCCAGTTACGCATTCGGTGCCGCAAAAAAATTACAAAAATTGAGGTTTCCATGACTATCGCAGTACGACAACCGACGTTGGGTGGCCAGTGCATGGCCGAATTCCTTGGCACTTTCGTGATGATCTTTTTTGGAACCGGATGCGTTGCAGCGCTCAAGGTCGCCGGTGCCAGTTTCGGTCTCTGGGAGATCAGCATTATCTGGGGGATGGCGGTCAGTATGGGGATCTACCTCAGCGCCGGCGTTTCAGGCGCACACCTCAACCCTGCCGTCAGCATCGCGCTGAGCCTGTTCGCAGGCTTTGAAAAGAGAAAACTGCCTTTCTACGCTGCCGCGCAAATCGCTGGCGCGTTCTGTGGAGCGGGCCTGGTTTACGTTCTGTATATCAGCCTGTTTTTCGACTTCGAACATACACACCAGATGATCCGCGGCAGCGTCGAGAGCCTCGAACTGGCCTCGGTGTTTTCAACCTATCCAAACCCTGCCATTACCGTAGGCCAGGCGTTTCTGGTTGAAGTTGTCATCACCACCATTCTGATGGGCGTCATCATGGCGCTGGGCGATGACAAGAACGGCCTGCCGCGCGGCGCGCTCGCCCCATTGTTGATCGGTCTGCTGGTTGCCGTGATCGGCAGCGCAATGGGTCCGCTGACCGGCTTTGCCATGAACCCCGCGCGCGATTTTGGTCCAAAATTGATGACATTCATGGCCGGCTGGGGCGAAGTGGCCTTCACTGGCGGTCGCGATATTCCTTATTTCCTGGTTCCGATTTTCGCACCTGTTCTGGGTGCCTGCCTTGGCGCTGCGGGCTACCGCGTGCTAGTGGCGCGGCACTTGCCGAACGCTGTGGTCGTTGAAAAAGCAACAGACACTCAGGTGGCTGGCAGCAAAGTCTCGGCTTCATCCTGAACCCTAATTTCTTGAGCAAGGCAATCGACATGACAGACACTCAGAACAAGAACTACATCATTGCTCTTGACCAGGGCACCACCAGTTCGCGAGCCATCATTTTCGACCGCGACGCCAACGTGGTGAGCACTGCGCAGAGCGAGTTCGTCCAGCATTACCCGCAAGCGGGCTGGGTCGAGCACGACCCGATGGAAATTTTCGCGACCCAGACCGCCTGTATGACCAAGGCCCTGGCGCAGGCCGACCTTCATCATAATCAGATCGCCGCCATCGGTATCACCAACCAGCGGGAAACCACCGTGATCTGGGAACGGGAAACCGGTCGCCCGATCTACAACGCAATCGTCTGGCAGTGCCGCCGCAGCACCGAAATCTGCCAGCAGCTCAAGCGCGACGGCCACGAGCAGTACATCAAGGACACTACGGGCCTGGTGATCGACCCGTACTTCTCGGGCTCCAAGGTCAAATGGATTCTGGATAACGTGGAAGGCAGCCGTGAGCGCGCGCGCAAAGGCGAGCTGATGTTCGGCACCATCGATACCTGGCTGATCTGGAAATTCACCGGCGGCAAGGTTCACGTCACCGACTACACCAACGCCTCGCGCACCATGCTGTTCAATATTCACACCCTGGAATGGGATCAGCGCATGCTGGACATTCTGGACGTGCCGCGCGAACTGCTGCCTGAAGTCAAAGCCTCCTCGGAAGTCTACGGCCACAGCAAGAGCGGCATCCCGATCGCCGGTATCGCCGGTGACCAGCAGGCTGCGCTGTTCGGCCAGATGTGCGTCGAGCCAGGCCAGGCGAAGAACACATATGGCACCGGCTGCTTCCTGCTGATGAACACGGGCAAGAAGGCCGTTACCTCGGCACACGGCATGCTGACTACCATCGGTTGCGGTCCACGCGGTGAAGTCGCCTATGCACTGGAAGGCGCAGTGTTCAACGGCGGTTCGACCGTGCAATGGCTGCGTGACGAGTTGAAGATCGTCAATGACGCGCTGGACACTGAATACTTCGCGACCAAGGTCAAGAACAGCAACGGCGTGTACCTGGTGCCCGCGTTCACTGGCCTGGGCGCACCGTACTGGGACCCGTATGCACGTGGCGCGCTGTTCGGCCTGACCCGTGGCGTGAAGGTCGACCACATCATTCGCGCAGCACTGGAATCGATTGCCTACCAGACCCGTGATGTACTCGACGCCATGCAGCAGGACTCCGGCGAGCGCCTCAAATCCCTGCGCGTCGACGGCGGTGCGGTGGCCAACAACTTCCTGATGCAGTTCCAGGCCGACATCCTGGGCACGCATGTGGAACGTCCACAAATGCGCGAAACCACCGCATTGGGCGCCGCATTCCTGGCGGGCCTGGCCATCGGTTTCTGGAGCAGCCTGGACGAGTTGCGCAACAAGGCGGTCATCGAGCGCGTGTTCGAACCGCAGTGCGGCGATGCCGAGAAGGAAAAGCTCTACGCCGGCTGGCAACGAGCAGTTGCGCGCACCCGCGATTGGGAACCCCACGAAGGCGAGGAATAAGCCAAACCCGCGGCGGGAGCAGGATTCGGGCTGACAGGCAGCGGGTCCTGCGGCATCATGGGTGCCCTTTGCAAAGGGCGCTCAAGGAAAAACAATGAACCTGCCTCCCCGCCAACAACAGATCCTCGAACTGGTCCGCGATCGCGGCTATGTCAGCATTGAGGAAATGGCGACGCTGTTCGTCGTGACGCCTCAGACGATCCGCCGTGACATCAATCAGCTTGCGGAAATGAACCTGCTGCGCCGCTACCATGGCGGCGCGGCTTATGATTCGAGCATCGAGAACACTGCTTACGCCATGCGCGCCGATCAGATGCGCGACGAGAAGCAGCGCATTGCCGAAGCTATCGCCGCACAGATCCCCGATCAGGCCTCGCTGTTCATCAATATCGGCACCACCACCGAATCCATCGCCCGCGCCCTGCTCAATCACAACAACCTGAAGATCATCACTAACAATCTGCACGTGGCGTCGATCCTGAGCGCCAAGGATGATTTCGAGGTGTTGCTCGCCGGTGGCGTGGTCCGGCGTGACGGCGGCGTTGTCGGTCAGGCCAGCGTGGATTTCATCACTCAGTTCAAGGTCGATTTCGCTCTGGTCGGTATCAGCGGTATCGACGAAGACGGCAGTCTGCTGGACTTCGACTATCAGGAAGTGCGGGTTTCACAAGCGATCATCGCCAACGCTCGCCAAGTGCTGTTGGCGGCGGACTCCAGCAAGTTCGGGCGTAACGCGATGGTGCGTCTCGGGCCGATCACACTGATCGATTGCCTGGTGACGGATCAGGCGCCGGTGCCTGCGCTACAGAACCTGCTGGCGCAGAACAAGATCCGCCTGGAAGTGGTTTAAGCCGCCTCGCTTTAAGTATGTGGGAGGGAGTGAAGCTCGCCACGAGGCGTTGACTGTCACCACCGCTATCGCGAGCGGGCGCTCCCCCCACAGCATAGGACCGCTTAGCGAACGGCAACGACACCCCTCGCCCTACAATGTTCACTTTTGTTGTTTTTCTTTTCGCCATCAGTATTTTCAATGAATACCGACTGGCGAGGCTCGTTTTGTTGAGCTATGATTTTCGGAAATGAACATAAATGTTCGATTTCGCCTTTCGATTTCAGGCTCACAACAATTGAGGAGGCCACCAGATGCCCCAAGCTACCGTGCCAACGCCACCGCTTTCCGAGGTTTATGACATCGCCGTGATCGGCGGTGGGATCAATGGTGTCGGGATTGCGGCGGATGCATCCGGTCGCGGCCTGTCCGTTTTCCTGTGTGAAAAGGACGATCTGGCAAGCCATACCTCCTCGGCCAGCAGCAAGCTCATCCACGGTGGGCTGCGGTACCTGGAACACTACGAATTCCGTCTGGTACGTGAGGCACTGGCTGAGCGCGAAGTACTGCTCGCAAAAGCACCGCACATCGTCAAGCCGATGCGCTTCGTACTGCCGCACCGTCCGCATCTGCGCCCTGCGTGGATGATCCGTGCCGGCATGTTCCTTTACGATCACTTGGGCAAGCGCGAAAAACTGCCTGCTTCGCGCACCGTGAAGTTTGGTGCAGACAGCCCGCTCAAGCCGTCGATCAGCCAGGGGTTCGAATACTCCGATTGCTGGGTCGACGATGCTCGTCTGGTGGTACTCAATGCGATGGCTGCCCGTGAGAACGGTGCACACATTCATACGCGTACCCGCTGCGTCAGCGCCCGCCGCGTCAAAGGCATGTGGCATCTGCACATGGAACGCGCTGACGGCAGCCTGTTTTCCATCCACGCCAAAGCGCTGGTCAACGCAGCTGGCCCGTGGGTTGCCAAGTTCATTCGTGAAGACCTGAAGCTCGATTCGCCGTATGGCATTCGCCTGATTCAGGGCAGCCACCTGATCGTTCCGAAGCTTTATGAAGGCGAGAACGCATTCATTCTGCAAAACGAAGACAAGCGCATCGTGTTCACTATTCCGTACATGGAGAAGTTCACGATCATTGGTACGACTGACCGTGAGTACCAAGGTGATCCGGCCAAAGTGAAGATCACCGACGGTGAAATGGACTACGTGCTGAAAGTGGCCAACGACCATTTCAAGAAGCAGCTGACCCGGGACGACGTCATCCACACCTATTCGGGCGTGCGCCCGCTGTGCAACGACGAGTCAGACAACCCGTCCGCAATCACTCGTGACTACACCCTGTCGTTGTCGGGCAATGGTGATGAGGCGCCGATCCTGTCCGTATTCGGCGGCAAGTTGACGACCTATCGCAAACTGGCTGAATCGGCGATGGGCCAACTGGCGCCGTACTTCAAGCAGATGAAGCCAAGCTGGACTGCGAGCAAGCCTTTGCCAGGCGGCGAAGACATGACCACGCCGGC
>JARDZH010000050.1 GCA_029240955.1 Pseudomonas sp.
TAGCGCCGGCTGGCACGCCGCCGGGCATGCCCAGCCGGTGGCGGTAACCCTGGTTTTCTTGCAGCACTCTCGCAAAACCTGGCGCGCCAGCGAGCACGGAAGGTTCGAGCTTCAAGTCCTCGGTGTCATTCAACAGCCGCAGCAGGCGGAACAACTCGTCGTCCGTCACCGTGTAGAAACCGTCCAGCATGCGCTGCATGGAACGCCCTACAAAGCCGGATGGCCGGCCGACTGCCAGACCATCCGCAGCAGTGTGATTGCTGATACCGAAGTCCTGAACAGCCAATCCATCGTGCAGTCCGGTGTAGACGCCCATCAACATGCACGGCGACTGCGCAGGCTCAGCGAAGATGCAATGCACGTGATCCCCGAACGCCAGTTTCAAGCCGAACGCGATCCCACCAGGGCCACCGCCGACTCCACAAGGTAAATACACAAACAACGGATGCTCGGCGTCGACGCTGATTCCTTGCTCGTCAAACTGAGTTTTCAGCCGCTCGCCCGCCACGGCGTACCCCAGAAACAGGGTCTTCGAATTTTCGTCGTCGATGAAGTGGCAGCTTGGGTCATGCATCGCCTGCTCTCTGCCCTGCTCCACCGCCTGACCGTAATCGCCGGCGTACTCGATGACTGTCACACCGTGGGCGCGTAGCTTGTCCTTCTTCCATTGACGCGCGTCTGCAGACATATGCACGGTGGTCGCAAACCCAAGACGCGCGCCGGCAATGCCGATCGACATGCCAAGATTGCCGGTGCTGCCTACAGCAATCTTGTGGGTACGGAACAACGCCTGACAGGGTTCGTCCGCCAAGCGCCGGTAGTCATCGGTTTCACTCAGCAAACCGTTGCGGATCGCCAGTTGTTCGGCGTGGAACAGCACTTCATAGATACCCCCCCGCGCTTTCACCGAGCCCGAGATCGGCAAGTGGCTGTCTTTTTTCAGCATCAGCCGCACAGGCTCTTCAATCTGATAACGCGCACACAGCGCCCGGCCAAACGCAGGTACTTCGACCAGTTCTGACTCGATGATCCCTTGGCTGGCTGCCACTTCCGGAAACGCCTGCGCCAGGAAAGGCGCGAAACGCCGCAAGCGATCACTTGCCTGGCGTACATCGTCAGCAGTCAGTTCGATATCGTTCAGCGCATCAGCCAATGGAGCAATCTGCGGGTTGAACCAGCTCACCTCGGTGCCCGCCAGCACAGGGGCCAGCAACGGAAACTCGCGCTTCCATTCAGTGAGGCTTTTGCCATAGACGGATTGGGTCACAGGGGTCTCTCCAGCCATGGCTCGTCAAGGAGCCATGCCATCAAAAGTGTTGAAAGAGTCAGACGGCCGGGCGGCCGTCGGTCACCGCGGCGTATTGATCGGCGCTCAACGGCGGATGAGTCACCGGCGTCCACAGATCGACCTCGCTGCGCGCCAGTGCGGCCATATCCGGACGCGGGCGGCGCAGCTCGGCGCGGGTCTCGCAGTGCGACTCGATTGAGCGGGCCGCCAGCAGCAGCTCAAGGTCGCCGCGAAATTTACCGACGACCTGCATGCCGAACGGCATACCCAAGTGGTCAACGCCCATCGGCATCGACAGTGCCGGGTTGGTCGCCAGGGTCACGACGTAAGTCAGTGCCAGCCAACGGTAGTAGTTCTCGAGCGCTACGCCGTTGACGGACTCCAGATACGGCTGCTCCCAAGGGAAAGCCGACACCGGCGTGGTGGGCGACAGAATGAGATCGTACTGGCCGAACAACTTCTGGAAACGACGGAAGATGCGCGTCTGCTCGCCACCCGCCCACACGCAATCCTTGAGCGACATGCGCGCGCCCATTTCATAGTTGGCGCGCGGGTTCGGCCCCAGCGAATCCGGATCTTTTTCGTAGGCGGCCTGCAGGCTGCCGACGAAGGCCTCCGCCCGAACTACGTCGAAGCAACGATGCGCGTGCTGCATGTCGATCTCGACTTCTTCACAACTGGCGAACACGCCTTTGAGCGCCGCGATCTTGTTACGGAACACCCGACGGATGTCGTCATCGACGTCGCACACTCCGAAGTCTTCGGTGTAACCGACGCGCAGGCGCGATAAATCCACTGGCTGCGAGCCGTCCATCGAAGGCGACATCGCGAAGTCGTAGCTCAGCGGGTCGTTTGGCGCGACGCCTGCAGTCGCCGCCAGCTGCAGCCAAGTGTCGGCAACGTCACGCCCCATCGGGCCGACAACCGAGATCGGTGTCCAGCCCAACAGTTTGCGCTCGCTCGGCACCAGGCCCGGCGAGGTACGCAGCCCGACGATTCCGCATTTGGCTGCCGGGATGCGCAACGATCCACCGGTGTCGGAGCCGCTGCACAGCGGCACCATGTTGGCGGCCAGCGCAGCGGCGGCGCCACCGGATGAGCCGCCGGCGTTCAGGCGCGGGTTGAACGGATTACCCGTCGCGCCCCATACCGGATTACGGGTGTTGGCACCGGCGCCCATCTCCGGAACGTTGGTCTTGCCCACCACAATTGCGCCAGCCGCACGTAACCGGCGGACCAGTTCATTGTCTTGCGCCGGAACGTTGGAACGAAATAGCGGAGAGCCGTAGGTTGTCAGCACGCCCTCGGTTTCTTCCAGATCCTTGATGCCGATCGGCAGACCGCTGAGGATGCCGCGTTCGTCTCCACGCAGGATCGCCTGCTCGGCGGCGCGCGCTTCCTGACGAGCGCGATCAAAGGATGTTGCACAGAATGCGTTGATCTTGGGGTTGTACGCTTCAATGCGCGAAATGCACGCCTCAAGCACTTCGACAGGCGACACCTGGTGCGAGTCCAGAAGCGACTTGAGTTCAACGGCGCCTTTATCGGCCAGTTCATCGGATAGGTGCATGACGTCGATCTCGCGTAGATAAGTTGAAGAAATAGTAAGAAGGCCAGGTTAGTTGCCACAACCAACTTATTTAGAAAGGAGCCATGCCGTTTGAAGAACTGACGCGTCGAATCACTCGGCGCGGGAAAGTACCGTCTTCATGTGTTCTATGAAACGGGTCATTGCGGGCGAAAGTTGTCGGCGGGCCAGCGTCTGAATTTCAATGGCACGATCGCTGCCTGCAATTTCCGGCAGTTCGAGCGCTATTAATTCATGGGCCTTTAGTCGATGGCGGACGAACAATTCTCCAGTAAACGTCACGGCGTTACCCGATATGGCGAACTGAACGAGCGTTTCGAGATTTTCCGTCTCCAGCACGCTCTTGTAGACCAGGCCTGCGCGGCTACAGTAAATATCCAGCAGTTCGCGCAGGGTGGAAGTCGGGCCAGGCAACGCCAAGGGATAATCGACGATTTCACTGAGCGATACCTTGGCGCGACCCGTCAGCGGATGATCGGGCGCCACCAGCGCCAGCAGCGGCGCCGGCTGGCTGTAAACGACATTGATGTCCTTGGCCGCACCGAGGCTGAAGCAAAAGCCGATATCGACCTGTGCCTCGCGCACGAGTCGGGTGACTTCCCGCGCAGACGCCACCTGAATCTGAAAACTGCCTTGCATGCCAGCCGCCTTGAACCTGGCGATGGCATCGGGCAGACAGTGCGAAGCGAACCCCTGAGTGCAGGCGAGCTTGATCATAGACTCGGAGTCCTCCTGCAGCGCCTTGATTTCGCTGGTCACCGTTTCCGCGTCCAGCAGCGTACGTCGCGCATAACCGGCCAGCAATTCCCCGGCGGCCGTCAACGCCACACCGCGAGACTGGCGCTCGAACAATGGCGTTTGCAGTTCGCTCTCAAGCCGGCTGATCTGGCGACTGATCGCCGAGGGAACGACATGCAGTCTTGCCGCCGCTTCGCTGATGGAACCGCTGTTGACCACCTGCAGGAAATAACGGACAGCGGTCTCGCTGAGGATACGAGCGCTCATGGGCGAGTGATTCTCTGGATACGGGGGTTCGCATTTTAGTCGAACCGTCCCCCGCGCATTCCCCTCATTGAGCGCTGTCATCGATCAAGCCTCGTGGGCGTTCGCCAGTTGTACGTCGCGAATCTTGCGAGCGCTGATCGTCATGCTGACCAGGGTCGACACGACCACCGCACCCAGCAGGAATAGGAAGGCCGAGTCATAACTGTCGTAGTACGACACCAGAAAGCCGATCACCATGGGTGAAACGAACCCTGCCGCCTGACCGCCGAAGTTCACCATACCGATGCCGGTACCGACGAGACGCTGGGACAGGATCTTGGTCGGCAGAGCGAACGCTGTGGCAAAAACGAAGGATTTGAAGAAGTAGGCCGCCGTCTGATAGACGATGACTTGCGTCGTGCTCTGGCCTTGGTACATGCCGTACAGAAAAACCCCGGTAAGCACGCAACTGCCCATCATCAGAAACTTTTCCCTGCCGTCGAAATACCTGGTCATCAGCCAGCCACCCATGGCGGTCGCGACGCTCGCGGCGATAAAGGGCAGTGGCACCAACATGCCGACCGTTTTGAGATCCAGGCCACGTGCGGTCAGCAAGTACATGGGCATCCACGCGTCCAGGCCTTTGTTGACCAGGCTCAAGCAGAACCAGACGACAACGATCTTCCACAGCAGGGGCATGCGCAGCAGTTCCTTGACGCTCACCTTTGCCTTGGTGTCGGTAACGGCGCTGGGTTGCTCGTCGACGACCATGACGCTGCGGCGCACGGTCAGGGCATAAAAAACGGCGAACACGATGCCAGCCAGGCCGATGGCGAGAAACACATCGCGCCAGCCCAGCCACAGAATCAGCGGAGCGATGATCAGCGGCGCGACAAAACTGCCGACATAGTTGGAAGAGATCATCAGGCCGGCCATCTTCGGTCGCTGCTCGCGAGGATAGATTTCGGCGACGCCTTTCATGGCTGACGATGGATAGCTGCCCTCCCCCAAGCCGAACAGAAAACGGATGATCAACAACGAGGCCAGCGACCAGGCCAGGCCGGTCATGACCGTAAACAGCGACCAGAGCCCGATGGAAACGACGATCACGCGCTTGCTGCCATATCGGTCAGCCAGCCAGCCGCCGGGAATCTGCATGGCGGCATAGCCCAGGTAAAACGCACTCAGAACCACGCCAAGTTGCGCCGGGCCTACGTTGAAGTCCTTGCCTATATGCGTAAGAGCCAGCGAAATCGCGGTGCGGTCGATATAGGAAATCATGTAGCCGAGATATAAGAGGATGAATACAAACAGAGGACTTCGCAGAAAACTTTTGACCTTCATTTCGTATGCCCTGAATGATGGAAAGGCGCTTCTTTCAATTCATGTTGGTCAGCATACAGAGGGCGAACAAGTGATTATTTCAGAGTGCTGGCTTGCTAAATAATCACAGCACATCAATGGTGCACCGGCACCTTATAAGGGCGCTGTCAGCCCGCAGAACATGGGAGAGAAGAGTTATCTTGGTGCACTTTCGGCTGTTCCGAGAGCAATAGGACTGGCCCGAGCGGTCTTCATTATTTTTGATCCTTGGCCCTCAAGACTGACCTGGATGCAGATCTGAACGCTGCGAGACCGCTGCTCTCGCTCATTCGGTTTTCCGAACGAACGCAGGACGGAAATTCGGCTTCCCGGACACCGGCGACCCTCAAACATGCCGTTGGTTCCAAAAATATCCTTTGATTTCAACGACCTGACTGTCTGCAACAGCCTGGCACGACTTCTGCTCTACACTTTCGTCGACAGCTTCGACACCCGGGTGCGTCTGGTGAGGCCGCCGTTGAAGCATCAAGCAGTGGTCCGTCCGATGGCGGCCAGATAAATAAAAAATGAAAATCGAGGATTCATCGATGCGTATCGTTCCCCAGTTGTTGGGCGCAGCAATCGCTGCCGCTCTGATTAGCACTCCAGTTATCGCTGACGAATTGACCGGCACACTGAAGAAAATCAAAGAGTCCGGCACCATCACCCTCGGCCATCGGGACGCTTCCATCCCGTTTTCGTACATCGCTGACGCTTCCGGCAAACCGGTCGGCTACTCCCATGACATCCAGCTCAAGATCGTCGAAGCGATCAAAAAGCAGCTGGACATGCCCGAACTGAACGTTCGCTACAACCTGGTCACTTCCCAGACCCGTATCCCGCTGGTTCAAAACGGCACCGTTGACGTGGAATGCGGTTCGACCACCAACAACGCCGAGCGCGGCCAGCAGGTCGATTTCTCGGTCGGCATCTTCGAAATCGGTACTCGCCTGCTCTCCAAGGCAAACTCGAGCTACAAGGATTTCGACGACCTGAAAGGCAAGAACGTCGTGACCACTGCAGGCACTACGTCCGAGCGCATCATCAAAGCGATGAACGCCGACAAGCAGATGGGCATGAACGTGATCTCTGCGAAGGACCACGGCGAGTCGTTCCAGATGCTGGAGTCGGGCCGCGCTGTGGCCTTTATGATGGACGACGCCTTGCTGGCCGGCGAAATGGCCAAGGCCAAGAAGCCTGATGACTGGGCTGTGACCGGCACCGCGCAATCCTACGAAATCTATGGCTGCATGGTTCGCAAGGGCGACGAAGCGTTCAAGAAAGCCGTCGACGACGCCATCGTTGCGACTTACAAGTCCGGCGAAATCAACACCATCTACAACAAGTGGTTCCAGTCGCCGATTCCACCAAAAGGCCTGAACCTGCAGTTCCCGATGAGCGACGAACTCAAGAAGCTGATCGCAGAACCGACCGACAAGCCGGCTCCCGACAAGAAGGCCTGAGCTGACCGCAACATTGAGCTGAACTGATTGCATCCCGGGCGAGCGCTGCTTGTCCGGGATCGGCTCATCACAGTCGCGTCCCGACCGTGCGCGCATTTCGACAGAACAAGAGGGGGAGACCCTGATGAATTACAACTGGGACTGGGGCGTGTTCTTCAAGTCCACCGGCGTCGGCAGCGAAACCTATCTGGACTGGTTCATTTCCGGTCTGGGCTGGACCATCGCCATTGCCATCGTCGCCTGGATCATCGCATTGATACTGGGCTCGATCCTGGGCGTCATGCGCACCGTACCGAATCGTCTGGTAGCGGGTATCGCCACGACCTACGTGGAAATCTTCCGTAATGTGCCACTGCTGGTGCAGCTGTTCATCTGGTACTTCCTGGTGCCCGATCTGCTGCCCGAAAACCTGCAGGAGTGGTACAAGCAAGACCTCAACCCAACGACCTCGGCTTTCCTGAGCGTCGTGGTCTGCCTGGGTCTGTTCACCGCCGCTCGTGTCTGCGAACAGGTGCGTACCGGTATTCAGGCGCTGCCCAAGGGTCAGGAATCGGCCGCTCGTGCAATGGGCTTCCGGCTCCCGCAGATCTACTGGAACGTGCTGCTGCCGCAGGCGTACCGGATCATCATTCCGCCGCTCACCTCAGAATTCCTGAACGTGTTCAAGAACTCCTCGGTGGCCTCGCTGATCGGCCTGATGGAGCTTCTGGCGCAAACCAAACAGACCGCCGAGTTCTCGGCGAACCTGTTCGAAGCCTTCACCCTCGCCACGCTGATCTACTTCACCCTGAACATGAGCCTGATGCTGCTGATGCGCCTGGTCGAGAAGAAAGTCGCCGTGCCCGGCCTCATTTCCGTTGGGGGTAAATAATGGACTTCTCTGGAATCGTTCCGGCCATTCCCGGCCTCTGGAACGGCATGGTCATGACCCTCAAGCTAATGGCGATGGGTGTCGTTGGCGGTCTGGTGCTCGGTACGCTGCTGGCGCTGATGCGTCTGTCGTCGAACAAGCTGCTGGCCAACATCGCCGGCGCGTACGTGAACTACTTCCGCTCGATCCCGCTGCTTCTGGTCATCACCTGGTTCTACCTGGCGGTGCCATTCGTGCTGCGCTGGATCACGGGTGAAGACACGCCGGTCGGCGCGTTCACGTCCTGCGTCGTGGCGTTCATGATGTTCGAAGCCGCGTACTTCTGCGAAATCGTACGTGCCGGTGTGCAGTCGATTTCCAAAGGCCAGATGGGCGCAGCCCAGGCGCTGGGCATGACGTACGGGCAGATGATGCGCCTGATCATCCTGCCGCAGGCGTTCCGCAAGATGACCCCGCTGTTGCTGCAGCAGAGCATCATCCTGTTCCAGGACACCTCACTGGTTTACACCGTCGGCCTGGTTGACTTCCTCAACGCTTCCCGCGCCAGTGGCGACATCATCGGTCGCGCCAACGAATTCCTGATCGTCGCCGGTCTGGTCTATTTCACGATCAGCTTTGCCGCCTCGCTGCTGGTGAAGCGTTTGCAAAAAAGGTTTGCCGTATGATTTCCATCAAAAACGTTAACAAGTGGTATGGGGACTTCCAGGTACTGACCGATTGCAGCACCGAGGTCAGCAAGGGCGAGGTGGTCGTGGTCTGTGGCCCGTCGGGCTCGGGCAAATCGACGCTGATCAAGTGTGTGAATGCGCTGGAGCCGTTCCAGAAAGGCGACATCGTGGTCGACGGCACGTCGATTTCCGACCCCAAGACCAACCTGCCAAAACTGCGCTCGCGCGTCGGTATGGTGTTCCAGCATTTCGAGCTGTTCCCGCACCTGACCATCGTGGAAAACCTGACCATCGCGCAGATCAAGGTGCTGGGTCGCAACAAGGAAGAAGCCACCAAAAAAGGCCTGCAACTGCTGGAGCGGGTCGGACTCTCCGCTCACGCCAACAAGCATCCGGGCCAGCTGTCCGGCGGCCAGCAGCAGCGTGTGGCGATTGCCCGCGC
>JARDZH010000051.1 GCA_029240955.1 Pseudomonas sp.
GGATGCGACCGACCGGGCGATGGATAACGCCGATATCGGCACCGTCCGCCGGCTGAATGAGCTGCTCGATACCGAGCGTGCCCGCGCCAACGCCGCCGAAGCCCGCGCCGACCAGTTTGCCAAGGAGCGCAACGAGCTTGCCGCTACCGTCGGCCGCATGGAGGGCAGGGTAGAACTTCTGGCCGGACAGATTGCGACCCTCACTGAAAGGGTGACCACGCAGAGCGCAGAGATTGCGCGTCTGCGGGCACAGCTCGGAGGTATCAACTGATGGACAGATGCGCAATCAACTTCATCGCCCGCCACTGGTGGAGACGCGCCGAGGTGTGGGTGATCGCGCTGTTGCTAGTCGCCGGTGGATCGATCCTTGGCTACCAGGCCGGCGTCTGGTCCGCAAGCAGTGAGCAGACCAAGCAGCTCGCCGAGGTGCGCGCCGCCTACGACGCTGCGCTGGGCAAGCGCGACGTTCGCCTAAACAGCCTCGCCGAGAAGACGCAGGACGCAGCAGTGAAGGTGCAAGAGGCATCGAACTCAGCAGTCCAAGCGGCGGACACTGCCAGCAAGGCAGCGGAGAGGGTCAACGAAGCCGTCGAACGGCAGACACCATGAGCGCCTTGCTGAAGTTGGTCCCTGCATGGTTGTGGGTAGTGCTGGCAGCGCTCGCAGCCGTCGGTTACCTATCGCTTCGGCTGGATAGCGTAAAGGACGATCGAGCAGCCATTACCGCCGAGCGCGACACTGCCACCGCCCGCGTGGACTCGCTCACCAACACGCTCCGCATTCAGCGCGAGATCACCAATGACATCAACCGAGTCTCCGATGATGCGAAAGCCAAGACTGAGCATGTGTCGGCTGCCGTTGTTGTTGCTGATAACCGGGCTCGCAGCCTGCAGCAGCAAATCGACGACCTCCTTGCCAAGCGAAAGTCCTGTGCTGCCGAGGTTGCCAGCGGAAGCCAGGCAAGAGCCGACCTTACCGTTCTGCTCGCCGACCTGCGTAGAAGCGCTGACGAAGAAGCGGGAAGACTGGCAGAAGCGCTTGATCGAAGCCGAATAGCCGGCTTTGCGTGTGAGGCTGCATACGCGGCCGCACAGAAGAGCAAGTAGGTTGCGACACGTTTCGCGAGAGTGCAAATTGTGTCGCGACACTGGTCAAGAGACATTATCGCGCTTGTATTGACCATGAAGCTGCTTGAGCGCTCCCTGATATTCGGAAGCGGTGAGCTTGGACTTAAGCCTCACCATGACGTCCTGAGCGGTTGAGCTTACCGTCTCGGTGTTCCTCCCGGTTCGCTCCGCCCATTCTGATGCGGCCTTCAACACAGCTGTTTCATCAATGCGATGGCTCACTTACGGATTTCCCTTTCTGAGACCAACTGATCTTAGTTGAGTGGGCGGATGGAGATGAAATGAATCGACCAATGCCGGCTCAGTCGCTGCTCGACCTGTCTGAGCTGTCCGGCTTTGGTATCCGCCTTATCCCCGCGCCCGAGGTGTGGGAGTGGCTTCAGGCCGAGATCCTCGCCAATACCGGCAGCATCCACAATGAAGACCACGCCCATCTGATTGATGCGGACGTGAGAGTCATGTGGGCGTCTGCTGCCTTCACGAAGAAGGGACGAACAGTTGTTGGTCAGGCTGAACAGGTAGCGTTCCGCGCAGGTGGTTGGCAGAAAGCCCGCATGGAGCAACAGATGCTGGATTGGTTCGGCGACGTGCCGGCCTACATCATCACACTGGCTGCTGACTACTGCGCCCAATGCTCTTACGCTGACTTCTGCGCACTGGTTGAGCATGAGCTGTATCACATCGCCCAAGCGAAGGATCAGTACGGCGCACCCAAGTTCACCCAAGAAGGACTGCCCAAGCTCGAGATGCGCGGACACGACGTTGAAGAGTTCGTCGGTGTGGTGCGTCGCTATGGGGCGAGTCCTCAAGTGCAAGAGCTGGTTGACGCTGCAAACAATCCTGCCGAGGTAGGGAAATTGAACATATCGAGGGCCTGCGGAACCTGTCTGCTCAAGTCGGCCTGATTCTGGACAGGCTCTGGACGGATGAAAATCTATGGCAGCCCTTCAAAACGACGTGAAGGCCTTTATCGTTCAGGCCTTGGCGTGCTTCGACACGCCTTCACAGGTTGTTGAAGCCGTCCAAAAGGAATACGGGATCTCGGTGACTCGCCAGCAGGTGGAGACTCACGACCCCACGAAGACATCAGGGAAAGGCCTCGCCAAGCGCTGGGTGACGATGTTTGAAGATGCCCGCAAGCGCTTTCGTGAAGAGACCGCAGAGATCCCGATCGCCAACCGAGCGTTCCGGCTCCGGGCCATGAACCGTTTTGTCGAGCGGGCCGAGACGATGAAGAACATCGGCCTCGCCATGCAGATCCTCGAGCAGGCTGCGAAGGAAGTCGGCGACGTCTACGTCAATCGCAACCGTAAGGACGAGCCTGATGATGAGCCGGCAATCCCGACGCGCATTCAGGTCGACGTAGTGGATGCGAGGAAACCGAATGCCGAGCCTTAACGTTCCGCAGTCGCAGTTCCTGCTCTTGCCCCACAAGTTTCGCGCATTCGTTGCTGGCTTCGGCTCGGGAAAGACCTGGGTCGGCTGCTCGGCGCTCAGCAAGCACTTCATGGAGTGGCCGGGCGTCAACGCTGGTTACTTCGCACCGACTTACCCGCAGATCCGCGACATCTTCTATCCCACGATGGAGGAGGTTGCTTATGACTGGGGACTGAAGACCAAGATCAACCAGGCGAACCATGAGGTTCACATTTACAGCGGCCGGCAGTATCGCGGCACTGTGATTTGCCGGTCGATGGAGAAGCCGCAAACAATCGTCGGCTTCAAGATCGGTCACGCCCTGGTGGATGAGCTGGACGTGCTGACGTCGATCAAGGCTCAGCAAGCCTGGCGCAAGATCATTGCCCGGATGCGTTACAACCTGCCCGAGCTCAAAAACGGCGTGGACGTGACCACGACGCCGGAAGGCTTCAAGTTCGTCTTTCTCCAGTTCGTCAAGCAGCTGCGCGACAAGCCGGCGCTGAAGGAAATGTATGGACTGATTCAGGCCAGCACCTTCGACAACGAGCTGAACCTGCCTGACGACTACATCGCCTCGCTGATGGAGTCATATCCTGAGCAACTGATCCGCGCGTACCTGAACGGCCAGTTCGTCAACCTGACGTCTGGATCGATCTACCACGCCTACGACCGAAAGCTGAACCAGTGCTTCGACACTGTGCAGCCCGGCGAGCCGCTGTTCATCGGCATGGACTTCAACGTCGGCAAGATGGCGGCGATTACGCACGTCAAACGTGACCAGGGCCTGCCGCGCGCCGTGGACGAATTGATGGATGGCTACGACACGCCTGACATGATTCGTCGAATCAAAGAGCGGTACTGGGAACACACCGGCAACGACTACAAGAAGACCTGCGAGATCCGGATCTACCCGGACGCCTCCGGCGATTCTCGCAAATCTGTTAATGCCAGCCTCACCGATATCGCCATGCTCAAGCAGGCAGGCTTCACGGTCATCGCGCCGGCGGCCAACCCACCGGTGAAGGACCGAATCAACGCCATGAACGCCATGTTCTGCAACGCGCAGGGCGAGCGGCGTTACCTGGTGAACCCGGTTACATGCCCGACCTACGCCGATGGCTTGGAACAGCAGATCTGGGCGCCCAACGGCGAGCCGGACAAGAGCCAAGGAAACGACCACGCCAACGACGGCGGCGGTTACTTCATTCACCGCGAGTACCCGATCATCAAACCGGTCACCGCTATCAAAATGGGATACGCCCGATGAGCAACGACGTCTCCTTCAAGCGGGCGGAATACATAGCAGTTCTGGATCGCTGGGCAACCGTCCGCGACGTATGCGCGGGCCAGCACCGGGTCGTCGATCGGCTGCCGTATATCAATGCACACGACAAGTCGCCGGAGAATCAGGACCGGAATCGAGCCTATCGCGAGCGTGCGGTGTTCAAGAACGCCACTGGCCATACCCGGAATGGTTTGCTCGGTCTGGCTTTCCACAAAGACCCGACTCTGGTTGTTGCGAAGAAGCTGGAGTATCTGCAGGACAATGCTAACGGCTCCGGCGTGAGCATCTACCAGCACTCGCAAGGCACGCTGGAAAAGGTACTTGAGGCTGGACGGCACGGCCTGTATGTCGACTACCACCAAGACGACGGCATCGGCGGGCATGCTGTGATCCTCACCTACTGCGCCGAGGAGATCATCAACTGGCGCACTGGCATGGTGAACGGTCACAGCGTACTGACCCTAGTGGTGCTTAAGGAGTCCCCCGAAATCCCCGATGGCTTCGGTTTCAAGACGGTCGAGCAGTACCGGGAACTGGCCCTGGAAGACGACGGGTTCGTTTGCAGGGTCTGGCGACGCTCAGGTCCTGAGAATGGCGGTCCTCTGGCGGTTACTGAGGAATTTCGGCCTTCGGGCGCTGGCGGTCGGCTGAAGGAGATTCCATTCACCTTTGTCGGCGCACAGAACAACGACCCGAGCATTGACGAGTCGCCGCTATACGACATTGCAATGATCAACCTGGGCCACTACCGGAACAGCGCTGATTACGAAGACAGCGTCTTCTGGTGCGGCCAAGCCCAGCCTTGGATTTCCGGTCTGGATGAGCAGTGGCGCGACTGGATGGAGAAGAACGGCGTATACGTCGGCTCCCGCGCGCCCATGATGCTGCCAGCAGGTGGCGCCTTCGGTTATGCCCAGCCACTGCCGAACACGCTGGTGAAGGAGGCCATGGCTGACAAGAACCAGATGATGATCGAGCTGGGCGCACGAATGGTCGTGGCTTCCCTCTCGTCGAAAACGGCAACCGAAGCCCGTGGTGATCAATCGGCATCGACATCGGTGCTCGCCGGCTGCGTGGCCAACGTCAGTGAGGCCTACACCCGGGCGATCATGTGGTGCTGCACTTACATGGGCGTCGATGACGCGAAGGTCGCTTATCAGATCAACCAGGAATTCGTGGAGCTGACGGCTGATCCGCAGATGATCACAGCGTTGGTTGGACTCTGGCAGAACGGCGGCTTCGCCAAAGCGGACCTTCGAGCGTACCTGCGCAAGTTGGGCCTGATCGCGCCAGAACGCACAGACCAGCAAATCGATGGCGAGCTGGCAGAGCAGGGCGACGGCTTGGGCTTGGACGACGAGGACAAAATAGATGGCGGCAAACCAAGCAATCCTTGACGCCACGATCCGGCACGCGGTCTTCCTGGAAAAGCTGAAGGCTGGGGAGGTCGGCAAGTTTGCGCCCTTTCTGAAGGAGATCGACCGTTCAATCCGCGACCGGCTCACCCGGTCGGATTTGACCGAGTACAACGTGAGGCGGCTGGAAGCGCTGCTGAAGGAGGTCGACAGCTTGCTGCTGGGCATCTTCAACCGCTACAGCGCGCAACTGAACCTTGACCTGATCGACATCGCCAACTACGAGGCTGAGTTTGAAGCGTCGAGCCTGGCCCGGTCGGCGCCGGTTGGTGTGTCATTGGATGTGGTCGCGCCAACGGCAGCGGCTATCCGAACCGCAGTGCTGACAAACCCCCTCAGTGTGCGCGGCACCGGCGGCGGTAAGCTGCTGAAGTCGTTTATCAAGGGCTGGACCAGTGCCGAGCGCGAGCGTGTCACCGGCACCATCCGGCAGGGCTTCTTCGAAGGGCAGACGAACTTCCAGATCATCCGAAACATTCGCGGCACCAAGGCGGCGGGCTACAAGGACGGCATTCTCGCCACCACCAACCGCAATGCCAGCACGGTGGTGCACACAGCGATTCAGCATGTGTCGTCGCAAGCGCGAGTGGAGGTGGCCAAGGCCAACACGGACATCGTGTCCGAGATTGAGATGGTCGCCACGCTGGACAGCAAGACCAGTCAGCAGTGTCGATCAATGGATAAGCGACGGTTTCCGGTCGACTCAGGCCCGCGGCCACCGTTTCACCCGAATTGCCGCACAACGTTCGTCCTACTGACCAGGCTCAGTGAGATGTTCGCCAAGGGCGCTACCCGGGCTTCCGTGGGCGCAGATGGAGCAGGGCAGGTCAGTGCGAGTCTCGACTATTACCATTGGCTTCAGCAACAGCCAACGTCGTTTCAGGATGTGGCAATCGGACCGGTGCGGGCGAAGCTTTTTCGCGAGGGCGGACTGAGCGTCGAACGCTTCGCGGAGTTGCAACTGGATCGCAACTTCGCCCCGCTGACGCTAGCGCAGATGAAGATTCTGGAGCCTTTGGCATTCCAAAAAGCGTCACTTTTATGAGTGTTTCACTCTTGGCATTTGGCCTTCTGGTCACGGAAGTTGTCCATGAGCTTGAAGAACTGATTCGGCCATTCGGTCATGGCATTTTTGCTTTGCAGTGCGACCAAATCGATATCTGCTTTGCTTTCCACATCAAGCATTGCTTTTACCGCAATTGTCACCTTTAGAGCTGAATGGGCCATGTCCGGCGGAGCATATGCGATTAGCTCAAATCCCGAGCGAATCACTTTTTCTGCGTCAGGTCTCGACTCGTCAAATGACAGCTTCTTGTTAGACCCACGACTTATGAGATCTGCAATGTTTCCCAAAAAGGCTTCGGTTTTTTCTCGGATTTTCATTTCTTGATTGTCGATTCTTTGGATACAGCTCTGAGCTACGGCCTGCTTAGTTGATTCGTGACTGGCAAACCACGTAAGCCCTGCTCCGGCGGCTGCGACCAAACCCGTGATAACTGCCGCATATATAACTTCAAAGGCTCGGATTTTTTCATTAGCGGCGTTGCTTGCATTGATACGAAATACACGTCTCATTTTTTTTCCCATTGCTAAAAAGGTCTGCTCTCTAAGGCAGCACATACAGCCTAACGGCCAGTTTTCAAATTCCCACCGCCTCGGCGGTTTTTTTACGCCTGCAAAGCGGGCGACACATACCCAAGGGGTGCATCAACGTGGCAGAAGAAAACGAAATCGACCTGGACAATCCCGCAATCAAGGCTGCTATCGCGACTGCCGTTGAAGCCTCCGTTTCGGGTTTGAAAACCAAGAACACGGAGCTGCTGGGCAAACTGAAAGACACCACCGGCAAGCTGACCCAGTTCGAAACGCAGTTCGAGGGTATCGACATCGACGCCGTAAAAGGTTTGCTCAGCCGGGCCGGCCAAGACGAGGAAACCAAGCTGCTGACTGAGGGCAAGGTGGACGAGGTGTTCAATCGTCGCACCGAGCGCTTGCGCGCCGACAACGATAAGCAGTTGAAGGCGCTCACCGCGCGAGCCGAAAAGGCCGAAGCATTCGCCGCCAAGTTCCAGGGCAAAGTCCTGGGCGATTCGGTACGCGGTGCGGCACTCAAAGCCGGTGCACTGCCGGAAGCAACCGACGACATCATCCTGCGCGCCAAAGGCGTGTTCTCGCTGAACGAAGAGGGTGAAGCGGTCGCCGTTGATGAATCCGGTCAGGTCATCCTCGGTAAAGACGGCAAGACCCCTCTGACTCCGCTCGAATGGGCGGAATCCCTGCGCGAAAGCGCACCTCATCTGTGGCCAAGGGCTTCAGGAACACAAGCCCCGGGCGGGGGTGGCGGCCAAGCTGCATTCAAGCGCTCCGAAATGACTGCCGAGCAAAAGCGCGACTACCAGCGCAAGCACGGCCAAACCGCATACCTGCAATTGCCCAAGTAAGGGGATTCACCCATGGCAACGACTGTGAACAGCGACCTGATCATCTACAACGATGAGGCGCAAACCGCATACCTGGAGCGTGTCCAGGACAACCTCGATGTGTTCAACGCATCGTCCAACGGCGCGATCGTGCTCGACAACGAGTTGATCGAAGGCGACTTCCGCAAACGCTCGTTCTACAAGATCGGCGGCTCGCTGGAGCATCGTGACGTCAACTCCACCGGCAAGGTGACCGCGAAGAAAATCGGCGCAGGCGAAGCAGTTGGCGTGAAGGCACCATGGAAGTACGGTCCGTACCAGACCACCGAAGAGGCTTTCAAGCGCCGCGGCCGCCCGGTCGACGAGTTCTCTCAGATCATCGGTGCCGACGTTGCTGACGCCACTCTGGAAGGTTTCATTCAGTATGCCACTGCTGCACTGCGCGCCTCGATCAGCTCCAACGCTGACATGGTGGTTTCGGCCAACATTGAAACCGACGGCAAGAAGACCCTGACCCGTGGCATGCGCAAGTTCGGTGACAAGTTCGGCCGCATCGCGCTGTGGGTCATGCACTCCAGTGCTTACTTCGACATTGTCGACGAAGCCATCGCGAACAAGGTTTACGAAGAGGCCGGTGTTGTCATCTACGGCGGCCTGCCAGGCACTCTCGGCAAGCCGGTTCTGGTCACCGACACCGCGCCTGCGGACGCAATCTTCGGCCTGCTGCCGAACGCTGTGGTGATCACTGAATCTCAGGCGCCCGGCTTCCGTTCGTATGCAGTGAACGATGAGGAGAACCTGGGTATCGGCTACCGCGCTGAAGGCACCGTCAACATCGACGTTCTCGGCTACAGCTGGAAGGAAACCGCTGGCGGCGCGAACCCAACGCTTGCCGCCGTGGGTTCGGCTGCGAACTGGGTCAAGCACTCCAACAGCAATAAGGTGACTGCTG
>JARDZH010000052.1 GCA_029240955.1 Pseudomonas sp.
TGGGTGGTGCGGCGTTCCGGATTCATTTTCCGGTGCAGTGAGGGCGCCTCGCCCTTGTAGGAGGGAGCGAAGCTCTGGGCGGCCATCCGACAATGCGATCACTGCGGAGCGTCTGACAGACCGCGGTGCCTGTATCGCGAGCTTCGCTCCCTCCCACAAGTGAGACCCCGCAGTTGCATACAACGGCGGATACCCGCCACTGTCGCGAGCTTTTTCCTTTTATTAGGCGGATTTCCGCCATCCTCTTGACCTTTCCCGACCAACCATCAAGGCTATATTCCCCTCTGTGCAGGGTTTTACGGACGCTTCGGAGTAGTGGCACACCTATTGCTAAACATCTCAGAGGCCTGCCTCGTGCAGCTCGACACAACAAATCCCTCCAGTGCAGGAGGGTTAGCGCTTTATAGGCTCGCGTGCATCAGGTGAGATGCCGACGACGCCCTTGAGGATAACTGCAATGACGACTCGTCAGCCCTTCTACAAAACTCTGTACTTCCAGGTCATCGTAGCCATCGTTATCGGTGTCCTGATCGGCCACTTCTACCCAGACACCGGTAAGGCCCTGAAGCCGCTGGGTGACGGGTTCATCAAACTGATCAAGATGGTCATCGCCCCCATCATCTTCTGTACGGTGGTGAGTGGTATCGCCGGTATGCAGAACATGAAGTCGGTCGGCAAGACCGGTGGTTATGCGCTGCTCTACTTCGAAATCGTTTCGACCATTGCACTGCTGATCGGTCTGATCGTGGTCAACGTCGTTCAGCCGGGCGCCGGCATGAACATCGACGTCAGCACACTGGACGCTTCCAAGATCGCGGCCTACGTGACCGCCAGTAAAGACCAGAGCATCGTCGGCTTTATCCTCAACGTCATTCCAAACACCATCGTGGGTGCTTTCGCTACCGGCGATATCCTGCAAGTGCTGATGTTCTCGGTGATCTTCGGTTTCGCCCTGCATCGCCTGGGTGCCTACGGTCGCCCGGTGCTGGACTTCATCGATCGCTTCGCGCACGTGATGTTCAACATCATCAACATGATCATGAAGCTGGCGCCAATCGGTGCGTTCGGTGCCATGGCCTTCACCATCGGTGCCTACGGCGTAAGCTCGCTGGTTCAGCTGGGCCAGTTGATGATCTGCTTCTACATCACCTGCGTGCTGTTCGTGGTGATCGTGCTGGGCGCCATCTGCCGCGCGCACGGTTTCAGCGTCTTCAAGCTGGTGCGTTACATCCGTGAAGAACTGCTGATCGTTCTGGGTACGTCCTCGTCGGAATCGGCTCTGCCGCGCATGCTGATCAAGATGGAACGTCTGGGTGCCCAGAAGTCCGTCGTTGGCCTGGTGATCCCGACCGGTTACTCGTTCAACCTGGACGGTACTTCGATCTACCTGACCATGGCGGCCGTGTTCATCGCTCAGGCGACCAACACCCACATGGACATCACCCACCAGATCACCCTGCTGCTGGTTCTGCTGCTGTCCTCCAAAGGCGCAGCTGGCGTGACCGGTTCGGGCTTCATCGTTCTGGCTGCAACCCTGTCGGCCGTCGGCCACCTGCCGGTTGCCGGTCTGGCGCTGATCCTGGGTATCGACCGCTTCATGTCCGAAGCCCGCGCGCTGACCAACCTGGTCGGTAACGCTGTTGCCACCGTGGTTGTGGCCAAGTGGGTGGGCGAACTGGACACCAAGCAGCTGCAGACCGAGCTGGATTCCGGTGGTACCGCCATCGTTGAAACCCGTCACGAAGACGACCTCGGCGTGGCCGAAGGCCCGGCTCCAGTGAGCACCGGCAAGTCCGTCTGATAAGCGACAGGCAATAAAAAACCCATCTTCGGATGGGTTTTTTTATGCCTGCGGATTATTCAACCCGGGTCTCGCCGCTGAACACCAGCGTCTGCCGGCAGCGCCTGCACAGGTAACGCCGGCCCTTGGTCACCATGTTGTGGCGCTGGGCAGAGAACGGGAAATCGCTGCCAGCGCACGGGCAGCGGTAGATATAGCGCGTTACGCTGCGGCGTTTCACGGCGTAGGTATGGCAGCGGTTGGGCGGCAGCTCGTAGACGCCGCGCATGATCAACTGCCATTCCTCGCCATGAGGCTGAATGGACCCGCCGAACAGTTGATGTGCGACCAGATGCGCGACCTCGTGCGGCACGGTCTGGCGCAGGAAGTCTTCGGCATTTTCCTTGTACAGCTGCGGATTGAAGCGCAGCAGGTTTTCGTGCAGATGCGCAACGCCAGCCTTCTGACCGCGCAGCTTGAAACTCACGACCGGACGTTTGAACGGGCGCTTGAAAAAGGCTTCGGCTTGCTGATAACAGGTTTCGACGCGGGAATTGAGTTGCTCGGGCATGCTTCGGGACTCTCCAGATGCGCCAAGTATGCCGTAATGCGCAGCCATGCTGAAAACCTCAGCCGCCCGATGGTCGTCTCTGGTTCGGGCCGCCCTGCAGCGCGGCCCGAGCGATCAAGATTCAGCTGGTGTATTCCGGGCCAACCCCGATGCCCCACAACACCACGGTGAACGCCATGATCGCGACCAGCACCACGAGGCCCACGGCGAGCACCGAACTGGAAAACATGAACCCCTCTTCGGAAGGAATATTCATGAAGGTCGGCAAGCCTACGTACAGCAGGTAAACGGTGTAGCAAACCGCCGCAGTCCCCACCAGCATGCCCAGCCACAAGTGCGGATACAGCGCCGCCAGCCCGCCGATGAACAGCGGGGTAGCGGTGTAAGTCGCAAACGCGATGCACTGCGCAAGCGTCGGGCTCGCGTCGTAGGTGCGCGCCATCCAGTGGATGAAACTGCCCATGACCGCCACGCCTGCCAACATCGATATGTACGACATCAGCGTCATCCACAGCGCGCTGCCGTGGGTGAGCATCACCGGCGCTCGGTCGCCGATCACCCAGCCCACCTGTGTCGTGCCGATATAAGCCGAGATCGCCGGGACAGCGGCCAATATCAAGGTGTGCGTGAAGTACATGTGGCGGATGGTTTCTTCTTCGCCCCGTATCTGCTTCCACTCCCGGTCGGGATGGGTGAACAGTCCCCAGACATGATGAATCATGCGTCTACTCCTCAACTCATGAATGCCCATGCGCCCCGAGTTACCGGGGCCAAAGGCCACAAGCCTGAAAGCATCTGACGGGTGCGACCTCAAGAAGCAGTATAGGAAGCACAACTGCCGCAGCCTTAGAGCGTTTGGCGATTTCCAGAGTGTTGTTAATAGCAGGCAACGTGCACAAGGCGCTCGGCGGGATGTTCAAGGAGCGGCCGGTTATGCGTAAAATAGCCGCCTTTTCCGCCGTCACCGTCATTGGATACCACCAGCACCATGGGCACCCTCTCAGTCAATCAGAACAAACTGCAAAAACGCCTGCGCCGGTTGGCCGGCGAAGCGGTTGCCGACTTCAACATGATTGAAGAGGGCGACAAGGTCATGGTGTGCCTTTCCGGTGGCAAGGACAGCTACACCATGCTCGACGTGCTGATGCACCTGCAGAAGGTCGCGCCGATCAAGTTCGACATCGTGGCCGTGAACATGGACCAGAAGCAGCCGGGCTTTCCCGAGCACGTGCTGCCTGCGTATCTGGAAACCCTGGGCATCGAGTACCACATCGTCGAGAAGGACACTTACTCGGTCGTCAAGGAGCTGATTCCGGAAGGCAAGACGACGTGCTCGCTGTGTTCACGCCTGCGCCGCGGCACGCTGTACACCTTCGCGGACGAAATCGGCGCGACCAAGATGGCGCTGGGTCACCATCGTGACGACATCGTCGAAACCTTCTTTCTGAACATGTTCTTCAACGGTTCGCTCAAGGCCATGCCGCCCAAGCTGCGCGCCGACGACGGTCGCAACGTGGTGATTCGCCCGCTGGCGTACTGCCACGAGAAGGACATTCAGGCCTATTCCGACTTCAAGGGCTTCCCGATCATCCCGTGCAACCTGTGCGGTTCGCAGGAAAACCTGCAACGTCAGGTGGTCAAGGACATGCTCCAGGAATGGGAACGCAAGACGCCAGGCCGCACTGACAGCATCTTCCGCGCCCTGCAGAACGTGGTCCCGTCGCAGTTGGCCGACCGTAACCTGTTCGACTTCACCAGCCTGACCATCGACGAAACCGCAGCGTCGCGGTTCGTCAACGTGGTGAATATCTAGCCAGGCTATCCCGCTTCGGCTTAATGGTTCACTGTGAACGCCAGCATCGCGGAAAGCTGACACATCGGCCGACCGCTTTCTGCCTGCCACTGGTTGAAAACGCCTTGCACGATGGCCTGGTCGCGTTTGCTGCTGGGCACTCGGTCGACGATGTCCTGCGCATTGAGCGCAGCGACCACATCCCAGGTCGGGATGAAGGTGTCTTTGCCCACCATGCGCAGGAAACGCGGCGCGGACAATCCGCCCATCTGATTGCCATGCTTGGCCAAGTACTGCCACAGCCCGGTAATGTCCTGCACCGGCCAGTCGGCAATGAACTGCCCGAAGCTGCCGTGCTCGTGTTCGATGTCCAGAATCAACTGCGCATTGCGCGGCACGCTCTTGAGCTTGCCCAGATGGCGGATGATGCGCGCGTCCTGCATCAGACGCTCAAGATGGTCGGCGCCCATGAGCACCACTTTTTCCGGGTCGAAACGGAAGAAGACTTCCTCGAACGCTGGCCATTTCGAATCCACCAGACTGTGCTTCAAACCCGCACGAAATACCCGCAGCGCGAGCGTCGACAGATAGCGGTCGGCGCTGATGGCTCGCAGTTGCTCAGGGGTTTTCGGGACGGGGAGGCGGGCTTCCAGGGCTTGGGCAGAGCCGAAACGATTGAGGCAATACTCGTTCAGCCATTTGTAATCGTGCATTAGGTCTCCGTGGGTTCGGGCGCAGGTCGAATGCTTCAGACCGCGGCGTGCGCTTGGGGTTTGCTTTCAAGTTGGCGATTGAGTTGCGAGCGCCAGCGCACGTAGAGCAGAGCGCTGGTGAAGACCGCCACGCTGATGAGCATCTCCAGCACGCCAAACAGCCAGCGATTGGGGTCGAACGCAGCCAGCGCGCCCTTGATGAAATACAGATTGATCACAAAGCACACCCAAGAGTGACCGCGCGGATGGCCGCGAATCACACCGGGTGTCAGCAACAGCAGCGGCACCAGTTCGATGGCGAGGATCACGCCCGGGCGCGCGCCATGCAGGTTGGCAATCGCCAGGTAATACACCGAGAGGAACGCGATCATGCCGAAAAAGCAGGTGAGGCTGGCGATTCGGCTGATGCGGACCCGAGGTTCCAGCCATTCCCTTGGCGGCAACACTTTCGGTGTCTTAGCCACGCCCGCTCTCCAGTTGCAGCGCGGTTTTCGCCAGGCGTTGGCCCAGCGCGCGGCACAACTCGGTTTCGTGACGATCAAGCGGCCGCTTGCCATCGGCACCGGCGTGGTGACTCGCGCCGTATGGCGTGCCGCCGCCGGTGGTTTCCAGCAGAGCGCCTTCGCTGTAGGGCAGGCCCATGATCAGCATGCCGTGGTGCA
Organism: Pseudomonas sp.; assembly: GCA_029240955.1. The sequence continues at coordinate 5,519 of JARDZH010000052.1, forward strand.
ACAGCGGCAGCAGCATCGACATCAGCGTGGTTTCCTGTCCGCCGTGCAGGCTCGCGGTGGAGGTGAACACCGACGCCGGTTTGCCGACCAGATCGCCGGTCAGCCACAGGTTGCTGGTGCCGTCCAGAAAGTACTTGAGCGGCGCGGCCATGTTGCCGAAACGGGTCGGGCTGCCCAGCGCAAGACCGGAGCACTGCTTGAGGTCATCGAGCGTGGCGTACAGCGCGCCGTTTTCCGGGATGCTCGGCGCGGTGGCTTCGCAGTCGGCAGAGATGGCCGGCACCGTGCGCAGGCGCGCTTCCATGCCGCCCAACTCGATACCGCGTGCGATCTGCCGGGCCATTTCGCTGGTGGAACCGTTACGGCTGTAATACAGAACCAGAATGTAAGGTGTGCTCACGGCAATAGCTCCAGGATGTTTTCCGGTGGACGGCCAATGACGGCCTTGTCACCCGCGACGAGGATAGGCCGTTCGATCAGTTTGGGGTGGGCGACCATGGCTGCAATCAGCTGCTCGTCGTCGAGGCTCGGGTCGGCCAGGTTCAGTTGCTTGTAGGCGTCTTCGCCGGTACGCAGCAACTGCCGCGCGCTGATGCCCAGCTTGCCCAGCAGATCGCGCAACTGAGCCGCGTCCGGTGGAGTGTCCAGATAGAGCACGACGTCGGGCGTGACGCCTCGGGTCTGAAGCAGTTCCAGCGCGCTGCGGGATTTGGAGCAGCGCGGATTGTGATAAAGGGTCAGATCAGTCATTTGCTGGTCGCTCTTGCCTGGGGTGGCGCGTATTCTACCCGCGTGACTGCACCGTTCGACATATAGGGTGGTCATTAGTCGCAGCATCGGTCTAAGTGGCCGTAAACAGATCGGGGAAGGAACACACATGATGAGGCGAATGGCAGCGGCAGCGGCGCTTATCGGCAGCCTGCTGCTCAGCGGTTGCGGCGCAGACCTGGGCGTTGATCAGAACGGTCAGAAAGTCGCCAGCGAGCGCATCGATGACCACTGGCTGGTGGTCAATTACTGGGCCGAGTGGTGCGGACCGTGCCGCGTGGAGATCCCGCAGCTCAACACCCTGGCCGAACAGCTTGAGAGCAAACAGGTAACGGTGCTGGGCGTGAACTTCGACAATCTGCAGGGCGAGGAGCTTAAAAAGGCTTCCGACGCACTGGGCATCAAATTCACGGTGCTGGCGCAAGACCCGGCCGAGCATTACAACCTGCCGCCGTCCGAGGCGTTGCCGGTGACATACATCATCGACAACAAAGGCAAAGTGCGGGAAACGCTGCTGGGCGAGCAGACCCTCGAAAGCGTCACGACCAAGCTGGAGGCGCTGCGCGGGAAGGGGTGAGCCTTAAACAAGATTTTGTGGGAGCCAACTGTCTTTAACTCACTGCCCCTTCGCGGCTAAAGCCACTCCCACGAAAAGCGCGCACCGCTGTGGGAGCGGCTTCAGCCGCGAAGTTCAGGCAGAAGCGACATTGACGCGGTGAATGTACCGCCGCTTCGCGACCAAGGTCGCTCCTACAGATTCGTGGCAAACCATTGTAGGAGCGCGCTTGCCCGCGACCGGGACGACGCGGGGGTTCAGGCATACCGTGTTGCCTGCATCGCGAGCTTCGCTCCCTCCCACGGTCCGCGCGTTGCCACACAGATCCGTCGCAGACCTGTAGGAGCGACCTTGGTCGCGATCTGCCGCAAAGCGGCAGCAAAACCAGCCAGCGCGATCTATCAGACGAGACTCAATTCTCTTCCAGCCAAAACCGCAACGGCTTGCCCTCTGCCGGCCATAGCTGCAGTTGCTCGATCGCCGAGATATCCCACCGCTGAACCGTCGGCAATGCCTGCAAAAAGCGCTGCTCCTGCTCCATCAAGGCAGGTGCACACAGCTTGCGGGTCTTGCCGACCGGGCCGAAGCTGATCGCGTCACCTTCCAGGCTGTAAGGCGCAAACCAGTGATTGCACCCGGCATTGCCATACGCGCGACCGTCCGCGCCCAAGGTCATGCTCAGATGACTGCTGTCGATCAGCGGACGTTCGCCGATCCACTCCAGCACGTAGCCTTTGTCCTGACGAATCGCAGGTTGTTCCGATGCGCAACCGGCGAGCAGCGTAACCGCCAGCAGACCGGGTAAAGCCAGGTATTTCATGCCGCTTTCCCTTGGCACTTCTTGCAGAAATGCTTTTCACCTTCGGTTTTCCAGCCCAGCTCGGCGATGCGCGCCGTCGCGGCTGGCTTCTGTGCCTTGACGCCCAGCTTGCTCTCGACCATGAACTCGAAGTTCAGCTCGGCAGCGCAGCTGTCGCAATGGACCTGCCACTGATGAATGGCCAGCTCATCGAACACCGGACCTTTTGCAACCGCCACCCATTGACCGGGCGGGTTGATCAGGTGACGGACCTTTTCCACATACAGACGCATGTACAGGCTTTTGCTGCCTTTGATGGTGACCAGCAACTGGTCGTCGTTGTGGATCGAGCCGCCATTGCCGGTGACCTGATACCGACCGGGGCCGAGCGTGCGGCACTCGGTCAGGGTGTGCTGCGGGTTGAGCATGCTGTAGCGAAAATCGTGTTCGACCATGGGTCCTCCAAAAGTGCGCGCATCCTATCACGCACGAACGCTGGCGATGCACAGGGCACAGGTCAGCCGTCGACCAGATTCTGCGGCGCGCCGGCAGCCCAGGCGACGATATTGTCCAGCGTGGTCCGGGCGATGGCGCCCAGGGCTTCGCGGGTCAGAAAGGCTTGATGCGCGGTGATCACCACATTGGGGAATGTCAGCAGACGCGCCAGCACATCGTCCTGCAATGGCAAGTCCGAACGGTCGGCAAAGAACAACTGCGCTTCTTCTTCATAGACGTCCAGGCCAAGGTAGCCGAGCTGACCGCTTTTCAGGGCATCGATCAAGGCCGGCGTTTCCACCAGTGCGCCACGACCGGTGTTGATCAGCATGGCGCCGGGCTGCAGGGTCGCCAGCGACTGGCGGTTGATCATGTAACGGGTCTGCTC
>JARDZH010000053.1 GCA_029240955.1 Pseudomonas sp.
AAGCCGCTCGTGACAATCCGCGGGTGCTCAAAGAACCGGAGCCTATCGTCTACTTCCTGAATTTCGGCGAGAGCACGCTGGACCACGAGTTGCGCATGCACGTACGCGACCTCGGCGACCGCAACCCTGTGCTGGACGAGATCAACCGCTTCATCAACCGCGAATTCAAGAAGCAGAAGATCAACATTTCCTTCCGGCAGATGGAGGTCTACCTCAAGAACACGCACGGCCAGGAATACAAGATGGTGCCGATCGAGCCCGCCGACAAAGCCTTGCTGCCAGCCCAGCCAGGTCAGTCGCCGGTGCTTGCCAAGGTGGAACCAGCGACTAAAGACGCCCCTGAGCCACCGGAATTGAAACTCGACTGACATGAGCACTCTAAGCAGAATGCACGCACATTCTGCTGGAGAAAGCCTTTGAAAGCGCTCGACGAACTTATCTTCGACAACCGCTTCGCCCGCTTGGGCGACGCGTTCTCCACATCGGTCCTGCCTGAACCCATTGCCGAGCCGCGCCTGGTAGTCGCCAGCGACGCGGCTCTGGCCTTGCTGGATCTGGACCCCGCTCAAGCCGAACTACCGCTTTTCGCTGAAATCTTCAGCGGCCATAAGCTGTGGGCCGAGGCCGATCCACGTGCCATGGTCTATTCCGGTCACCAGTTCGGTTCCTACAATCCGCGCCTGGGTGACGGCCGTGGCCTGCTGCTCGGCGAAGTTCACAATGATGCGGGCGAGTCTTGGGACCTTCACCTCAAGGGCGCCGGGCAGACGCCTTATTCACGCATGGGTGACGGACGCGCCGTGCTGCGTTCGTCGATCCGCGAGTTTCTGGCCTCCGAAGCGCTGCATGCGCTGGGCATTCCAACCAGCCGCGCAGGCTGCGTGATCGGTTCGAGCACGCCAGTGTGGCGCGAAACCCAGGAGCGCGCGGCGATGGTCCTGCGTCTGGCGCAGAGCCACGTCCGATTCGGCAGCCTGGAGTATTTCTATTACACCAAGCAGCCCGAGCAGCTCAAAACGCTGGCCGACTATGTGCTGGAGACGCACTACCCGCACTGTCAGCAAGAGCCCGAGCCGTATCTGGCGATGTTCCGCGAGATTGTCGAGCGCAACGCCGAGCTGATCGCCAAGTGGCAAGCCTACGGTTTCTGTCACGGGGTCATGAACACCGACAATATGTCGATTCTGGGCATCACCTTCGACTTCGGTCCGTTCGCGTTCCTGGACGACTTCGACCAGCACTTCATCTGCAACCATTCGGATCATGAAGGCCGTTATTCCTACAGCAATCAGGTCCCGATCGCGCAGTGGAACCTCAGCGCGCTCGCTCAGGCACTGACGCCGTTCATCAGCGTCGAGGCCTTGCGCGAGGCGATCGGACTGTTCCTGCCGCTCTATCAGGCGCACTACCTGGACCTGATGCGCCGCCGTCTCGGCTTGACCAGCGCCGAAGAGGGCGACGGAGAACTGGTCGCCCGTCTGCTGCAATTGATGCAGAACAGCGGCGTGGATTACACGCTGTTCTTCCGCCGGCTGGGCGATCAGCCTGCGGCCGATGCCGTGCGCGTGCTACGTGACGATTTTATCGACATCAAAGGCTTCGACGGCTGGGCGCAAGCGTACCAGGAGCGTATCGCGCGGGAAGGCGACGACACTGAACTGGCGCGTCAGACACGCATGCATGCGATCAACCCGCTTTATATCCTGCGCAATTACCTGGCACAGAACGCTATCGAAGCGGCAGAAAAAGGCGACTACAGCGAAGTCCGTCGCCTGCATGCTGTGCTCTGCAACCCGTTCACCGAACAGCCGGACATGTTTCAGTACGCGCAGCGTCCGCCAGACTGGGGCAAGCATCTGGAAATCAGCTGCTCGTCCTGATCGGGGGTTCTGAATCCGACTGGCTCGCGGATTCCGGCTCAGAAACATCCGGGGTCCGCGGGCGCTCATCATCGGCTTTCAGCTGTCCAGCGAGGATCTCGAACAGAGTGCGAATGCGTTCGGGGTCTTTGGAGGGTTTTTCAGTCCAAGTCCGGACCACGTCCGCTACAAGCATATCTTCGTAATCATCCGGGTACTGGGCTTGTTCGATCAGGGGCAATGAGCGGTAGTGGAGAAGGTGCTCGAGATAAAAGAGATGCGGTTGCTCATCAAGGAGACCTGCGGTCTGACGGCGTATCACATCGACCCGGGAGGCATACTCGATGGCCGAGATCCCTCGCCAAGCCGAATGTCGCTCGTTAGTCGTGAAGGTGCTGGTCTCATCGTAGGCAATCAAGACGAGTTGCTCCCTCGACAGACCTGAGAACGGATTCGGAACACTGTTTTCCCCGCGCATTGCGCTCATATTGAAAAGCACCGCCTGCCGGTCCCTTTCTATCAAAGCCGGATCGTCCTTGCTGGATCTCTGGAAAACCTTACTCATATCGGCCTGGGTATAACGCTCAGAACTCAACTGCGCTAATAATCGACCCGCAAGGTCTTTCATTTCTTCACGAGTGAGCATCTTGTCACGGACGGCTGCTCGCTCGGCAGCGTCGCTCAGCTGACGTGAAAGCGTGGATATTACTGGCTCCGAGGCGTCCAGTGTATTATCAGAAACAGCAACCTTTGTGACAGGCCCCACCGGGGCGGGCCTGACCACTTTGGGGGACGGAGACAACGCCGCGCTATTGTTATTGATCTGCATAACAAGCAACTCCGGAGCTTGGCAGCCTGACACCCACGCGTTCGAAAACTTGAGTGCCAGGCCGGGCTATTTATCTCATGGTGAATTCGACTGTCCACTCATGAGTAGACGGATTAGCACTCGTGATCTTTGCGTCGCACCGAGCTCCGTCTGGAGAACTCGCAGCTTTATTCCACTTGGGCGCGGGCCTGCCCTTGTCGAAGCTCTTGACGTAGCTTGACATGAACCTGCAGGTTTTGTTGCCAACCTTGTAGCGCACGTTTGCAGTAGTGAAGCCTGCTGACAGCCTGCCCTCAACCTGGTAGCTGTCACTGTACCCAGGAGACAGTGTCGTGACAGGGGCGCTGCGCGTAGATGAACGAGTCAGCACCTCCTGTTGATTCATCGGGTTATATATAGCTTCCTTATCACTATTATTCTTGACAACAATCGTTACCGTCGGCCCTGCTTGAGCAAGGCCACTTACAGCAAATGCCGCGCACACAATTACCCACTTGAATTTATTATTCATTTCAACCACCAATTTCAATTATTAAAAACTTGAAATCAACGTAGCGCTACTTATCAAGACTTTCAAGCCCGTCAAAAACAGGCTCTCGAAAGGATAGTTGACATAAAACCCAAGCAATAACGGGCCGTGAGCCCCTTAACTTGTAGGAGACTTCTGAAATACGCCCTTAAAAGAAAATAAATAAATGCCAAAAAGTGTTCAGACTGCCGACTGGCTCTTGTCCTGACACAAAAGCCCGTCGCTCTGTTACTGGTCAGTCAGCTTTGCGCAGCAGCCATTCGAGCCCCATCGCGACGTGCTGTTCTGCGCTGTCGATCAAGGGAAGCGGGCTGTCAGCACCATCCAGCAGCAAGCCGATTTCCGTGCAGCCGAGAATCGCCGCTTCAGCACCCTCGTCGCGCAACTGACACAGGGCATCGAGATAGAAGTCTCGCGTGGATTGCCTGAAGTCGCCCAGGCACAGTTCACTGAAGATCGCGCGGTCGATCTCTACCATCGTTTCGTCGCTGGGCAGCAACACTTCTATGGAAAACCGCTCGGCCAAGCGCTGGCGATAGAACTCCTCCTGCATGGTGAAGCGCGTGCCGAGCAGTGCCGCGCGCTGCACGCCTTGTGCCTGCAACGCCAGACCGACCGCATCTCCGATGTGCAGTAAAGGAATCTGCACGGCCGATTCGATGGCAGGTGCGACCTTGTGCATGGTGTTGGTCGCCAGTAGCAGAGCACCTGCACCCGCGCTTTCCAGTTTGCGCGCGATGTCGGCGAGCTGAGCGCCGGCCTCCTCCCAATGGCCGGATTTCTGCAGGGCGGCGATCGGTGCGAAATCCACTGAATGCAAAAGCAGCGGCGCTGAATGCAAGCCTCCCAACGCGTCGCGAACGCCCTCGTTCAGCCATTTGTAATAGGTGGCTGTGGATTCCCAGCTCATACCGCCGATCACGCCAAGGGTCTGCATGTCGTCACGCCTTGTGAGGTTTGGAGGTCAAGACTAAGCGCCATCGCGGCCGCCCGCCAGCCCGTTCGCTGGTCGTTTCGCACGACCACGAAATACCGGGCTGATTTTTCCGTAGGACTGGTCCTTAACGTCCATCGAGCGTCCCCACGGCAGAGTTTTCCACCTAGCATCAGGGCTTTCGAACAGACACAGGAAGCAGCGCTATGCCATATGTAGTCAGGGAAGGCGACCCAACCAGCACTGGAGGTTTCGTACTCACCGGGTCCGCGACCGAAGTGATCGATCTGCGTCGAGTGGCGCGCATGGGCGATCCAGTCTGGTGCCCGGCCTGCAAAAGCGTTGGGTTCATCGCCCAGGGAAATCCGACCTATGTGGACGAGTGCGTCGCCGTAGCCACGCAAGGCCACCACGTACAATGCGGGTGTCCGCCCGGCAGTAACTGGCTGGCTGCTTCACAGGAACATTTCAAGGCAGACATGGATGCAGCGATCCCCATCCCCGACGACATGGCCGCGCAGGCACGGCTGAACGCGGAGGCTCTGGCTGCTGCTATCAAGAACGGCACCTATAGCGTGCCAGTGCTCAGGCCGCTCGCGCCACAATCATGAAGCACGCAAACGGGGCCGCTGGCCGGCCCCGTTTGGCTTGTCAGGAATGAGCGTTGGTTTCAAGCCAGTGATGCAACTCGACGAACTGTTGGGTCAGCTTGTGGCGCGGCTCGAAATGAACCAACGGCATGCTTGCCTGGTGAGACTCACGCATCTTCACTGATGCATTGAGATAGACCGGCAGCACCGGAAGCCCTTCGCCCAGCAGCTCATCCAGCATCTGCTGCGGAAGGCTCGCCCGAGGCTGGAACTGGTTGACGATGATGCCTTCCACTTCCAGTCGCTCGTTGTGATCCTCTTTGAGATCTTCAACTTCCTGCAGCAAGCCATACAGCGCCTGACGAGAAAAGCTGTCGCAATCGAAAGGGATCAGCACGCGGTCTGCCGCAATCAATGCAGAAACCGCATAAAAATTCAGTGCGGGCGGCGTATCAAGATAGATCCGCTCATAGTCGTTGCTCAGCTCGTCGAGCAGTTTGCGCAGCTTGTTGATCTTGTGTTTCGCTTCAAGCTTGGGCTGCAGATCGGCAAGCTCAGGCGTTGCAGTGACGACATGCAGGTTGTCATAGGGCGTTTCATAGATATCGACGTGGTTCTTCTTGCCGAACGGTCCGGGAGACAGCGTTTGCTTGAAGAAATCGGCAATTCCCATCGGGATGTCGGCACCCGTGAGTCCGGTCAGGTACTGCGTCGAATTGGCCTGAGCATCGAGGTCGATCAACAGCGTCCGGTAACCTTCGTTAGCGCTGACTGCCGCCAGATTGCAAGCGATGCTGGACTTGCCGACACCCCCCTTCTGATTGAACACCACGCGACGCATGAATAGCCTCCCTGAATGTTGAGCAATGGTGCAGCCTGCCATTGACGGCTCTGCGAATGGATCGAGTCTAGGCAATCCATGTGACAAGGGCGAGTTAAATCACAAATTTCAAGGGCCACGGCGCGCTACCACCGCCCTTCCGCCATCGCAACGTTCAGTCAAGTATGGTTGCAGGTGACTTCCGCGCATAGGAAAGTATTGCTCAAAATATACATTGCAAGAATCACACTGTCCGTGTCTAGGCTGCATTAATAGTCAAGTCAGCGGGGTAACAATCAAGCCAACCTTCTACCGACTCATACACCACTTCTAGAACCCCTCCTACAAAAGCAGATAGCGCTTCCGAAAAACAAGTAGGAATTTTCTCTTAGCACTTATCTAGCTTGCACTAACTCATGAAATTGCTTATCTGACTCTACATCTGGCTTCGAGCGGCGAGACATTTTATTACCACGACCGCTATGGCGCAAAGGCATAAACCACCGTGGCTGCCTTGCTGAAAAAGCCACAACAGTGCTTGACAAAATCATGCAAAACGAAAGAGCCACGGCTTATGAGATAACGCTTATAGGCTCGCTACCCATAAACTATTCAGAACAATGTGCATGACCACTAAACATTAACCAACACGTATACCGACGAAAGGAACTCACCATGAAAGGTTTTTATCTTAGACATTTCTCTATTGTGATCGCCCTTAGCGTCGGCGGCTGGATTTCGCTTTGGCTTCCTGCTTATCATCCTCCTGTAGACCCATACGACTACGCTGCCTCTGAAGAAAAATACGGATATATTAGATATGTATTACTCATGTTTTTCATGACGGGCTTCTGCCTAGCACCGATTATTATTGGTGTATTATTTTTTTGTCTTGTAAATGTGCATCCTAGGGGAAAAGTTGAACGCACTGTTCTGACCCTTGTGTATTTTCCTATGTTTCTCTTTGCATCCGCCAGCTTTTATGAAAACGCCCTCGAAGTAGGTGTTACCTTATATTCTCTTCCCGCAACGCTGATTTATCTGACTCTGGTGATCTATCTGACGTACGGTTTTCCGTCACGCGCGAACAACTGATCGTCTAGGTGCGCGATGAAAAGACCATTTCACAGCTTAAAGCTCATCCCGCCCGCTGCGTTACCAATTCCACGAACGCGCTGGCCATCGGCGACTGTTCGTCCTTACGCTGTGCCAGCCAGATCGGGCTGGAGGCGCCGGGGTCGAGCAAGGTGCGATAAACAACCCCGTCGATGCGCATACGCTGGTAAGACGCCGGCAACACCGTCACGCCGAGCCCAGCCGCGACCAGCCCGATGATGGTCATCACTTCGCCCGCTTCCTGAGTAATCAACGGGCTGAACCCCGCCGCACGCGCCAGGCTCAACAATTGCGCGTGCAGCCCGCTGCCATAACTCCTTGGGAAGAATACGAACGGCTCATTCGCTAAAGCCGACAGCTGTATTCCCTGCGTACTGCCTTCTGCCAACGGGTGATCGGCACGCATGACTGCCACCAGTGGATCGCGCAGCAGTTCGACGGCGGTCAGCGATTCGGGGAGCGGTAAGGGGCGCATGATGCCGACCCGTATCGAACGATCTTCAAGGCAGGCCACGACGTCCTGACTGGTCATCTCTTTCAGCGCCAGGTGGACGTCTGGATAGGTCTGGCGAAAGGCAAAGATCGCCTGAGGAATGCTTGATGTAAAAGGCGCCGATGCCGTGAAGCCGATCTTCAGCTCCCCCAGCTCGCCCAACTGCGCGCGACGCGCCACGTCTGCAGCTTTGTCTACTTGCGCCAGTACCTGACGCGCCTCGTCCAGAAACAGGCGGCCCGCTTCACTCAGTTCAACCCGGCGGTTGGTGCGCTCGAACAAACGCGCACCCAGTTGCTGCTCCAGTGCCTGAATCTGCTGGCTCAACGGCGGTTGAGAGATGCCCAGAGACTGAGCGGCACGGCCGAAATGCAGTTCCTCGGCTACGGCGATGAAGTAACGCAAATGGCGCAGTTCCATGGTCTTCCCATTGAGTCGTTTTGCATATCAAACAGGTCGAACAATATATTGGATCGGATTATTAGCGGGCGATATGATTTTTTCCTGTTCTACCCTCTTCTGCCCTGAGGTCTACCTTGAACCCTGTGAACACACCGCTTGCCGCTGACCCGCAGCCTGCGTTGGTTAACGCATCCGTCCCGCTCGATAACCTGTACATCGAAAAGGGCACTCCACTGTTCAAACGCACGGTGTTGGCGCTGTTCGCTGGCGGGTTCTCGACCTTCACCCTGCTGTATTGCGTACAGCCGATGATGCCGCTGCTTTCGCAGGAATTTTCGATCAACGCTGCCCAAAGCAGTCTGATTCTGTCGGTGGCCACGGCGATGCTGGCTATCGGTCTGTTGATCACAGGTCCTGTCTCTGACCGACTGGGCCGCAAGCCTGTGATGGTGCTGGCATTGTTCTGCGCAGCGCTGGCAACGCTGGCGAGCGCGCTGATGCCAACCTGGGAAACGGTGCTGATGACTCGCGCGCTGGTCGGGCTCTCGCTCAGCGGCCTGGCTGCTGTGGCGATGACGTATCTGAGCGAGGAGATACATCCCGCGCATCTAGGTCTGGCGATGGGGCTGTATATCGGCGGCAGCGCGGTGGGTGGCATGAGCGGCAGGCTGATCGCGGGCGTAATGATAGATTACGTCAGCTGGCATGTAGCGATGCTGGTCGTGGGCGGCCTGGCACTGGGTGCCGCCGTCGCGTTCTGGAAGATGCTTCCCGAGTCGCGCAATTTCCGTGCGCGCTCTCTTCATCCGCGCAGTTTGCTGGACGGATTTGCCGTGCAGTTTCGAGACGCCGGGCTGCCGCTGCTGTTTCTCATGGGTTTTCTGTTGATGGGCGCGTTCGT